>NZ_AUCD01000003.1 GCF_000429585.1 Atopococcus tabaci DSM 17538 | reverse complement strand
TCATAGTAGTCGTAGGTCTTCCCGTTCTGCTTCTGGCGGCGGAGCTGCTGGACCGTCCCGTTTCTGACTTCGCTGTTGATCGTCTCCGGAGCCCGCCCCAACACCTGGGCAATATCGCGATTCGAGTACTTTTCCTTCTTCAGGACCGCGATCTGGCAGCGCTCGGCGTAGGAAAGGTGTTTTCCCTTGCGGGATTCTGTGTTAAGATGGGTTTGTGTCACGTGAATTCATCCTTGTCTATTGAGAGTTAGTGGTAACCTCAATATACCAGAAATTCACGTGGCGTTTTTTCTTTGGCGGTGGCTAGCTTCATTATAAAATCTGCCGATTTATTTAAGTCGTAAATTTATATTTTTTTATAGAAAAAAATTGAACTATCTCTCTTATTAGAGATAGTTCAAAAGGTTTGTCTGTAGTATTTTTGTTCCTATTTGCAGAGAGGCTTTATACGCCACCATCTCCATGGAATACTGCATAAATTTCTCAGCCATGTCCACATCTTGTTTGCTTGAAAGCATTTCTTGAAGGTTTAACGATTCGCTCTCGTTACGTTCACGCGCAGATTCCAGACGATTGAAGATGGCTCCAATTTCGGTTCGAGTGTTCACGATATTGTTAAACTCTTGATCTGCTCGTTCAAGCAGATGTCCTCCGAGCGCCTCTGTATCATCCTCATCCAACGCAGTCAATACTTCCTTAAAGTAATCTCCGATATTTCCGTTTCCTTGGTCGTTCATCAACTGGTTGCCATCGGTTTTTAATTCCACAGTCACGCCAGGAGCGATTTCCCTTGGGAGATTGGTGTCTGTTCCATAATAGCTGATTCCTTGAAACTCCCCATTGACGTCTTTTTCAATTGAAAAAGGCGCATCGGTTGTGTTGGCTCCGGCAAAAACATAGCGTCCACCGAAGCTGGTGTTCAATGAATCCACCAATGTGCCAATCTCGGCTTCCACCTCGGCTTTTACCGCTTTCCGGTCTTCTGTATTCATCGTTCCGTTCGCAGCCGATTGAACCAACGTTCGAACTCTTTGCATGGAGTTGGTCGCATTCGCCAGCGCCGAATCCTGCACATTTGTCCAGTCAATTGCATCATCGATGGTGGTTTCGTACTGTTCGTTTTGAGTGATGCTGTTGTTGAGGTCCATGATTTTAGAAACCGTAATCGGGTCATCGGATGGACGGTTGACTTCTTTCAATGAAGACAACTGTTCTTGGTATTTCAATACTTTATTGGTGTTGTGGTTTAAGTTTCTTAAATAGCTTTTTGACATCAGTGAGCTGGTGACTCTCATTTCTTACACTCCTGTCCGGTTGATCAGCGTGTCGAGCATCTCCGATACCACGGAAATGACTCGGGAGTTCGCTTGGAACGCACTTTGGTAGCGGATCATGTTCACGACTTCTTCGTTGATGTCCACGCCCGACATCGACTCTCTCCGCTGTTCCAACAAAGCAACCAAATCTGTTTGGTTGGCAACCATGTTGTCGGATTGTTGCTTGATGATTCCCATGTCGGTGACCATCTCGTTGTAGTGGTTGAACAACGATGAACCTTCCGGGTCGTTTTCAAAAGACATGGTGTCTTTGCTGTAGTTCCATTCTCCAGCGTCCGTTCCCAGTGACGTGTTCTGCAAATCTGCGATGGCTTTGGCACGTGAACCGTCACCGGCCACATCGTTAGCCAAACTTCTTCCCGCATGCAATTTCGTCGGGTCGTCAACCAACTGTTGGTTGACGGAAATGCTTTGAGCGGCGTTTTCTCCAGAGCCGATGTTAAAAAAAGCTAAGTCACTCTCGCCGCCGTCTGTATGTATGGTGTTCACTGCAGTGGCCAAGTTGAAAGCAAATGTATCCAAATCTGCGCGTTTTTCGTTTACCACGTCCAATGCTTCCTGCAAACCTTTCATGCTGCCTTTATTCAAAGTAACCGCTTCTTCTGTGCCTTCTTCACTGACGATGGAAACTTGTCCTTCCGAGTCACTAGTCAGTTGACCCAAGGAGTTCTCGGTCACAACGTCATTGCCATCCAGTGTAATGAATGCCCGTCCAGTTCCGTCTCGTCTTACGTCTACCCCAGCGAGTTCAGTGAGTTTTCCTATCAAACGGTCCTGTTGGTCCAATAAGTCATTTGGCGACTGGCCTTTCACGGTGGCGTTGAAAATCTGCTTGTTCAATCCGTGAAGCTGTTCGGCGGTGGAGTTGAAATCCAACACGTCTTTTTCAATTTCACGGACGGTGTCTTGCGCCAAGCCTTCCATCTGGTTCCCCATATGGTTCATCCTGTCCAAAAAGGTTTCGGACTGGCGGACAACCATCGTTTTGGAAGTGGCCAATTCCGGGTTGGACGCGAGGTTGCTCCAAGAAACAAAGAATTCACTCAGTTGCTTGGACAAGCCGGTTTCGGATGGTTCGTTGTAGATGGCTTCTAACTGCCCCAGTACATCTGATTTTTGTGTGTACCGGCTCAAAGAGGCTTCCTCGTTTTGCAGCTGAGTGGTGACATAGTCGTCGGTGATGCGTGTCACACCGGAAATCTGTACCCCTGTTCCAACATATCCGACGCCGGCTACATCCTGCGGCATCGCCGCGTTCATCGTCACGCGCTGACGGGAATAACCGTCTGTGTTGGCGTTGGATAAGTTATGGCTGGTCGTCTGTAGTGCGGTTTGCTGCGCGCGCAGGCCGCTTGTTGCTGTGTTTAATGATCCAAAAAGTCCTGTCATGGTTGTTTCTCCTTATAACGATTGATCGAGTAATCCTGCGCTGCTGTTTTGTTCGTAGCTACCTCTTTTGGAATAGGTGATGGGTTTCTTTTTCGCTTCTTTTTGAAAAGCCTGTAAGAAGGTGTCGGTGTATTTCATGGCTTGTTTCGTCAACAGCAAATTCGTCTCCTGCAGCTCACGAATGTCCATTGCCAATTGTCTCACCGTGTCTTTTTCCTCGTCATTCCATTCCGCCTGATTCAAGGCTTCCACATAGGCTTCTTTTTCTTTGACGATAGCCTGCACCGCTTCGCCGTCGTTTTGAATCAGTGCCTCTTTTTCTTTCAAGAGCACCGCTTTAAACGACTCAAGCAGTTCCGGCAGTGTCCGTGTTTCTGTGGTCATTACTCGTTCCCTCTCTGGTTACGCATCGCCTGCATCATGCCTTTAGAGATGTCTTCCGGTGACACTTTATATGTGTTGTTCGCGATTGCCTGTTTGATTTCTTCTGCCCGAGCGCTGTGTCCTTGGTTCGCTGCTTCGGACAAGCGCTTGGCTTCTTCCGAAATGTTCACCTGTACGGATTTTTCTTGCGTTTGTTCATTGGAATTCGTTACTTTTTTTGTTGGTTGAGTTTTGGTTGTTTGCTGAATCGATTGGAGGTATTTGTGATAGCCGTTTTCGATTTTCATCTGTTGCACTCCTTTCAGATTGTCCTGCTCTTCATTATACATAAACAGATACGTGGGGAAATCCCCTTCCACTTTCTTTATCGACACTTTTTGAAAAGAGTTAACCATCTTTTTGAAAAATATTGTTTTTTGTGTGTGATTTTTTGAGTTATTACTCTGAGCATACAAAAATGACTGCCTCATGAGAGACAGTCATTCCTTTTAATTAATTCAAATGACGGATACGTTCGGCTTTGCTTAAGATGTTCGTGATGCGGATACCGAAGCTTTCATTGATCACAACCACTTCGCCTTCCGCGATCAACTGGCCATTGACATAGATTTCCAACGGTTCATCGGTCATCTTGTCCAGCTCAACCACAGAACCGGCACCCAAAGACAAAATATCTTTGATGGTCTTCTTGCTCTTTCCGAGAAGGACGCTAAATTCCAACGGCACATCCATAATCAAATCCAGGTTTCTCGGTACATTGGTCGGTCCTTTATCGGACAATTCTTGGAACGCTGGTTTTTGGATTTCCACTTTCTCTTCCACTGGCTCCATCTGCGTTGTCTCCTCTTCCACTGCGACTTCACGACCGTTCAGGGTGACCGCTTCGTCTTTCAACATGATATCGATGATTTCTTCGACGGTCTCCATCGGGAAAATCTGCATGATTTCGCTCTCCAGCAGCCCTTCCACGGTCAATTTGAACGCAATCGCCACGATGGTCTCGTCCTGTTCGCTTTCAGAGAGGGTAGTCTCTTGTTCCACGTCCCATGTACGAATTTCAGGAGGATTGATGTCCACTTTACGGTTGAACATCGTCGCCATCGCCGTTGAAGCAGTCCCCATCATCTGATTCATCGCTTCGCCCACGGCGCTCAATTCCAATTCCGTGAACTCTTTATCAGCCACGCCTTCCCCGCTGTTCCCCATCATCAAGTCCGCGATGATGTTGGCATCCGGGATATCGATCATCAGCATGTTGCTGCCTTTCAAGCCTTCTTTGAACTCAATGGTTGTCACCACTTTTGGAATGGTGCTTTCTTCAATGATTCGTCTCACCGGAACCGCAAATACACGCGGAGTGGTGATATTGACTTGATGGTTCAACAAGGTCGATAAGGTGGTTGCTGCCTGGGACATGGAAATGTTCCCGACTTCACCGATGATGTCGGCCTGTGTTTGGTCGATCAACTCTTCGGCGACTGGTTCATCTGCAGCCACATTCCCGTTCATCAAGGCATCAATTTCTTCTTGTGTTAACATTTCACTCATCTGTGGCTTCTCCTCCAGTAAACTGTAATACTTCCACGGCCATCTGGTTGTCTACGATGCCCGGTTTGACCCGGTAATACGGCCGGTCTTCGACCAACATCGTAAGCGGCGCTGACGTTTTGTTGTCCAATTGGATGACGTCGCCCACTTCCATGTCCAGGAAGTTTTCCACCGACATGTAGGCTGTTCCCAGTTCCACTTCAACCGATACCGGAACCCGCTCCAAATTCTTGGCGAATTTCTGATGATCGGATTCATCCGCGCCTTTGCCTTCGTGAAACCAGTTGCGGAAGCTTAATTTATCTAAAATATCTTCAAAGAATATGTAAGGTATACAAACATTCATAAACGTACGGTTTTGACCCAGAGTGATGCTGAAGGTGGTCAGGACGACGGCTTCGTTCGGTGACATCGTCTGCAACAGCTGCGGATTGGTGTCGATCGAATCGAGTTTGGTGTCCAACTCGGTGATTCCACGCCAGGAACTCTCGAACGCTCGGACAAACGTCTGGATCACTTCTTCTAAAATAGCCAGCTCAATATCTGTGAAGCTCTCTTTAGTTGATTCCATCGGCGTGATGGCATCATCATCGTATCCGCAAAGCACTTCCACCATCTGTAGAGACAACTGCGGATTGATTTCGATAACCTGGCTGCCTTTATGCGGCTGACTGCTCATTGTTCCCATTAAGGTGAACCGGGGAACGGAATGGACGAATTCATCGAAACTGACCTGCTCGATGGATTCCATTTTCATCTCCACTTGTTTGCGGAGCTGGGTGGACAATTGATTGCCTGCAATTTTCGAAAAGTCTTCCAAAACCATGGTGATGGTACTGAGGTATTCTTTCGATAATCGGACAGGCCGCCGGAAATCATATGCTTTTACTTTTGGCTGTTCCGTTTCCGCCAACAGCTCCTCATCAAATTCCCCTTTGTCCATCGCTTCCAACAATGAATCGATTTCTTGCTGCGACAATACTGCTTGACTCACTAAGATCCCTCATTTTCGTTGAAAAGATTCGTCAAGTCGATGACATTGACGACGTGCTCGTATAAAGTCACCAATGAGGATACGGCTTGACCGCCGTCACTTGGAGCAGGTTGAAAATCATGTTCTTCCGCTTCCGTCACTCCGATGACTTCATCCACCATTAACGCCACTTTTTTCTTATCGAGTTGCGCAATGATTGTATTATTATAACACGTTCCGCCTTCCGGTTCATCAATGTTCAACAAATTGTGCATATTTACTAACGTCATGACATGGCCCCGTAAGTTGACCAAACCTTCCACCCATTCAGTACTTTTAGGAACCTTGGTGGATGAAAGACGGTTGGTGATTTCTTCCACATGAGTAGTCGGCAGACTATAATAAGTATTATTTAATGAAAAAACAATTAACTGCATCATTTCACGCTCCCTTCCTCACTCACCTAATGCAAGGACCAAGTCAGAGTAGTTTCGACTTGGTCCTCATTTCTTTTAATTTGCGACTTTGTCCAATGCTTTGATGACACGCTCTGTGTCAAACGGTTTGACGATGAAATCCATCGCTCCTGCACGGATGGCATCCATCACCATGGACTGCTGGCCCATGGCACTGCACATCAACACAGTGGCGTTTGCATCAAACGCTTTGATGGCTTTCAACGCTTCCACGCCGTCCATTTCCGGCATCGTGATATCCATTGTCACGATGTCCGGTTGGGTTTCTTTGTATTTTTCAATGGCTTCGCTGCCGTTTTGCGCTTCTCCCGCCACTTCGTATCCATTTTTTTCCAAGATGTCTTTCAATTTAATTCGCATGAATGCTGCGTCATCGACGATCAATACACGTTTTGCCATTTTTAATAATCCCCTTTTATCTGCTTAATTGATTGGTTAATTCCTTCAAAAACTCCGGTTTCGGCACAAAATAAAGTGAACCTTCTATTTTGTCGCCGTCACTCCAAAATTCATTTTTCATAATTAAAATCGAACTGTCGTACTGTTCCTGCTCCAAGTAAACCGAACTCAACACCGACCCAAACAAGTCATAGGTCATCACCGGAACGGAAGCGGACAGGTGAATGTCCAACAGTTTCATCGTGGCGTTCAAAAATGAGTTGACCAAGATGTTGACCAGTTCCGAAACTGCCGAATCGACGAGTTCCTGTGTCGGTTCCATGTCTTCCGGAAACATCATCGCGGCCAAGTGTTGGGCGTCTTCGGGCGAAGCCACAAACAAAAACAAGCCTTCCCCTCCGTGAAGCTGCATCAACACCACTTTCACCACTTCGTCTTCTGCGCGGATGGAACGGAACACGTCCTCGTATTCCATCCATTCCAACGTCGGGACTTCCATGTTTACCCGGCGGCCGATTAACGCCGACAAGCTGGTGGCGGCATTTCCCCCGCCGATGTTGATCACTTCCTGCAGCGCACTTTGCATCAGTTCATCTTTGTACGACGTCATGCCGGTGTGCCCCGTCTCGCGCCGCAGATGGTCGACAAGTCCAAGATCAAAACGACTTCCCCGTTTCCAAGGATGGTGGCGCCCAAATACTGGTCCAACCCATCCAGTTCTTTGCCTAGCTCTTTGATGACAATCTCTTTTTGGTAGACCAATTCATCCACCACCAGCGCATGGTACGTATCCCGCAGTTTGACCAGGATGACATGCGGGATGGTCTCTTTGTCCGGATTCAACCCGAGTGCTTGGCTCAAATGCGTAACCGGGATGTATGCCCCTTTATATAAATACACTTGGGAATGGGGGACCGAAGCCACTTTTTCTTCGTCATACACTTCCACTTTTTCAATCACGGCCTGCGGAAGCGCAAAGGTTTCCCGCCCGGCTTTCACCAACAATGACTGGATAATAGACAGGGTCAACGGCAAGGTAATCCGGAAAGTGGTTCCTTTTCCGACTTCACTGATAGTTTCGATGGTCCCGTTCAAACCGAGAATCTTTTCTTTCACCGCATCCATCCCGACGCCTCTTCCGGAAACACCGGTGACTTGTTCTTTTGTCGAAAAGCCAGGATGGAAGATGAGCTCTTGCAATTCTTTGTCGCTCAAACCGTCTGTTGCGATGCCTTTTTTCTCGGCACTCTTTTGAATGGCCTGCGGATCGAGTCCTTTTCCGTCATCGGAAATGGTGACCACCACGCGGTTGCCTTCCGGATACGCCGCAACTTTGACGGTTCCCTGACGCGGTTTGCCGAGGACTTCCCGCTCATCCGGCGTTTCGATGCCGTGGTCAGCGGAGTTCCGCAACAAGTGAACGAGCGGTTCGCTCAGTTCAGAGACCACCGTCCGGTCAAGTTCGGTGTCTTCGCCTTCAATCACCAGTTGGATATCTTTTTCCAGCTCGTCGGCTAAATCCCGGATCATCCGCGGGAAACGCTGGACCGCCACGCTGAACGGCTGCATCCGCAGCTGCAACACCACTTCCTGCATTTCCGATGTGATACGGGCGACTTGTGTGAGCGGTTCGTTGATTTCGTCAATCTGGAACTTCGAGCTGATGTCTTCCAGCCGCGTTCGGTGAATGACCAGTTCCGAGACCAAGTTCATGAATTGGTCCAACCGGTTCAAATCGACACGGATGGTCTGTTTGATGGCGCGTGCCTGCTTCTTGGTCTGTTTTGCAGGTGCTTCTTCTGATGTTTCGGCAGAGGCCACTTGTTTCTTCGCCTCTTCCATTTGTTTCAAAACGGTAGAAGCATAGGCCACAGCGACTTCTTCGATCTCCACCACATCATAAATCAGCTCTTTGATTTTGGCTTCTTCCAGCTTGGAGACATAGAGAAGGTGGAAATCTTGTCCAAAGTCTTCGTTTTCCAATGTTTCTGCACCTGGTTCGCTGCGGATGACCTCGCCTTGCTGCGCCAAGTTGTTCAACGTCATGAATGCGCGGACGTTTTTCATCATGCTTTCGTTGTCCACACGCACCGCAATGACATAGGCTTTATATCCCGCCTCGCCCGCTCTGTAAATCACTTCCCTGTCAGACGATTCGATCGTTTCTAGTGTCGGAACCAAGGATTGCTCCTCAGCTGTTTCATTGGACGCGGCGTTCCCGCCCGGCGCACCGCCTTGAGAAGCGCGTTCCAATCGGTCAACCAGCCCTGAAATGTCGACTTCACCTTCCCCGCCTGCACGCAAATCTTCCACGATATCGTTCAATGTGTCCAAACAAGTAAAAATCAAGGAGATGGCGTCATGGTCAACCGGCAGTTCTTTTTTCTTGAACAATTCAAAGACGTTTTCCATCCAGTGGGTGAGCTTGGCCATGGCATCAAAGCCCATGGTCGCCGCCATTCCTTTCAATGTATGGGCAGACCGGAAAATAGCGTTCATCAATTCCATATCTTCCGGCGCCTGCTCCAACTTCAAAATGTCTTCATTCAACGTTTCCAATAATTGATCGGTTTCTTCAAAAAACAGGTCACGATAGGCACTGTTGTCCTCCATCGTCTCACTCCTTTCCATGTTAGTTCTATCAACTATACTCTCAATAAGAAAATCAGTTCCTCCAATTGAAATCTCTGGAGGAATAGTGGTTGCTTGTAGCCATGTAGAAGGACGAAATGCGAATGTACGAAACGTTAATGCTTTAGCATTTACGTTTCGTTTGAGGCTTGAGAGTCTGAAGACTACAGGCTTCAGACGGTCCCATGGCTTTTTACAAGCAAACACGTCCATTCCGGAGGTAATTTCATGCACTGTATCAGCAATACATTCCTCCCCACTTTATTTCTCTTCTTACATTTTTTCATAAATAAAGGAAGCTACTTTTTTCAATCCAAACTGTTCCGGACGGTAGATGGTTTCCGTCGCTCCCGTGAACAATAACCCACCGGGTACCAAAGCGTCACTGAAACGTTGGTATAAATCATTTTTTACTTCCGTTTTGAAATAAATGGTGACATTTCGACAGATGATGGCATGGTAGTCCTTCCCAAAGGAGTCCCTCAACAAATCATGCTTTTTAAAGGTGACATTCTGACGGATTCGCCGGTCCAACACATATTTTTTATCGGACTGTCGGAAATATTCTTTCTTTTCCAACAACGGAAGGTTCTTTAATTCAAACTCAGTGTACACACTTTCACGCGCTTGACTCAACACCGTTTCATCCAAATCGGTGCCTAAAATGTTTTCTTTCAATGATAAGTTGTGCTTATGTACAATCATCGCCAATGAATACGGCTCTGCCCCGGTCGAGCAGGCTGCGCTCCAAATTTTCAACGGCCCAAATTGCGGCGCCAGTCTGGAAACCAACAGTTCTTCAAAGTTGTCGAATAACTCTTTGTTGCGGAAAAAATCCGTCACATTGATTGTAATATAATCTAAAAACTCCTCACGGACAATGGGGTCCCTTTGAATCAACTTAGAGTAATCTGCCAAAGAAGTCGCGCCTGCCTGTCCCATGACCGTGTTGATCCGACGCTGCAACTGTTTTTCTTTGTACGCATGCAATTCCAGTTTTAAATGCTTCTGCGCCCACTCATAAAATGTATTAAAATCCCACTCCATATTTACACCTTAACCATTTCTTTTACTTTCTCAGCTACCACTTCCAAAGATGCCATTTCGTCCACTGCACCGGCTTCCATGGCGTGTTTCGGCATCCCGTATACCACACTGGATTGTTCGTCCTGTGCCAGCACATAGCCGCCTTTTTGTTTCACTTTCAAACAGCCGGCTGTGCCATCCCGACCCATGCCGGTCAACACCACCGCCGCCACTTTTTCTTCATACTGATTTGCCGCTGACTCAAACAACAAATCGACCGCCGGCTTCACTCCATGCACTTTTTCAGTGTCCAACAATTTGATGCGCGTGGACTGCACCGCCATGTGTCTTCCGCCGGGGGCCACATACACCATTCCTTTTTGGATTCGCATTCCGTCTTCCGCTTCAACCACCGGAATCGGGCTGCAACTGTCCAACCGTTTCGCGAAGGATGCGGTGAACCCTGCCGGCATATGTTGGACAATGAAAATCGGAACACCCACACGCGACGGAAGGGACTGCACAACGGATACCAACGCTTTAGGCCCACCGGTCGATGCGCCGATCACCAATGCTTCAATGGCCCACGGACGCTCGGCATTCGTCTGCTTGTCAGGATTTTTTTGTGTCAAGTCGTTTCCTCATTTCATCTGTTTGTTAAATCTGATGCAGTTCGCGGTTGACCATCCGCACAGTCACATCGAATGTGTCCAAATCAACCATCATCGTGCGCCCCATGTTTCCGCCTGTGTGTTCGCCCAATAATGGGATTTTCAACTCTCCCAGTGTCTGTTTGACCGCCTCGATGTTTCGTTCCCCGATCTGCAGTCCTTTTGTATTTGTGTTGAATTGGAACATGCTGGCGCCGCCCGCAATTTTGGCGACCAGTTTCGCGTTGGTCCCTTTGCTCAGTTCTTCCGCCACTTTTGGGATGGCCAAATCTGCAAACTTCACCCATTTGCTTGTGTCTTTGAACGCTTGGCTGTCCGGAAGCATGATGTGAACCAATCCTCCGATTTTGTTGTACGTGTCGTACAATGCGATTCCCACACACGACCCGAGTCCGATGGTGATGAGCGAGTGCGGAGCCTGGGTGATTTTGTAGTCCGCAATGCCGACTTTCACTTGTTCCGGAGCAGCGGTTTGTTTACTGTTCATGGTCTCCTGACACTGCAGCGGCTTCCCTCTCAGGTTCAAGCAGTGCCTGCAGTTCCAAGTCGCCTTTTTCTTCAAACAGCTGGTTGATGTCCAGTGCGAGGACAATGCCGTCTTCGGTCCGGATAAAGGCGGACACAGGCGATGCGGAGTCATCGATGACCGACACTTTATCGGATTCTTGGTCCACTTGTTCGGCATCAAAAGACTGGACAGCCATCACTTCATCCACCGCCAAGCCGATGCGGGATGTTTTCCAATTGACAATCAGCACCTGCGCTTCTCCTGCGTTTTCCAGCACATCGTTGAACAATCGGTTCGGCAAGTCAATGACGGGAAGGACGCGGCCTTCCACGTCCATCACCCCCATCACATACTCCGACACATCCGGCATCTGTGTGACGTTTTCCAGCTGGTTGATTTTGTCTGCTGCGCTGATCGGCACAGCGAACCGCTGTTGTTTGATGCGGAATACAATTTGTTGTTCCATTTCGCAATCCCTCCTTGTTACTGAATGTTTCCGGTCACTGCCAAGGACTCTTCCGTTGATTCTGCCGGCAGTTCTTCTTCGGCTTCGGTTTCTTTCAAGTTGAATTGGTTCACCGATTCTTCCAATTCCTCAGCGACCCGTTTCATCTCATCGATGGATGATTGGAATTCTTCCATCGTCGCCATGATTTCTTCGGCATTGGCGGAAACTTCTTCTGTGCTGGCGGCATTTTCCTGTGCCGACGCAGAGATGTTTTCCAACGCTGCCATCACTTCGTCTTTGCGTTCACGGATAAGGACAGAAGAACGCGTCACCGCAAGGATGGAGTCCACCAGTTTTTCCACTTCGGTGGAGACTTTGCCGGACGACTCCAACGCATCGTTGATTTTCGCTGTCTGTACGTCGCTTTCTTCGTCTGTTTTTTCCAGCGTCTGCACCATGCTAGCGGATTTGTGCTGGATGCCGCGTATGATGTCATCGATGTCTTTTGAAGACTGGGCGCTTTTTTCTGCCAGTTTCCGGATCTCACTGGCGACCACCGCGAATCCTCTTCCGGCATCTCCTGCCCGTGCCGCTTCAATGGACGCATTCAAAGCCAGCAAGTTGGTCTGCGAAGAAATCCCTTTGATGACTTGAAGGATGTGTTCAATGTTTTGGATGTCCGCATCGACCACTTGAATTTCGCCTTTCAATTCCTGCAGTGTTTGGATGGTCCGTTGCCAGTTTTCATTGACCTCTTGGATGGCTTCCGCGTTTTCGCCGTTTGCGACGATGGTACTGTCCGCGTACACACCCATCTGTTGGCCGTTCGCTTCGATTTCATCCACACTGTCCGACAATTGGCTCATCTTCTCAGCCGTTTCTTCCGTGTCCTGTGTCTGCGTGTTGGTTGCCTGTGCAACACCGGCGATGGTTTCTGTGACTTCTTCCGTTGCCCGCGTTGTCTGAAGGGAACTGTCCGCCATCGTTGCCGTGTGCTCCAGGAGGGCTTCGCTTCTTTCTGAGATGCCGCCCACCGTGTCATGGAACGTCTGCATCGTGTGGTTAAATGAAAGAGCGATTTGATGCAATTCATGTCCGGTTGGATCCAGTTGTTTTTCCTCAGTCTCTTCTGCATTCTTAGAGAACTTCTGTTTCCGCCATTTGTTTACTCCCTCAATCGGAGAACGGAACAATTCTTTTGCAGTCAATCGGACGGTCAGATCGCCTGCTTGTGCCTGCGCAAACGCGTTCTGGAAGCTGGCGGTCATAGACAGTATGGCTTTGGACAGCACCCATGCGACGAATAATGCAATCAACGTCCATACCACACCGATGAAGAGCGACTGCAGCAACAAAGTCCGTTGTTCGGTGTGCATCTCATCTTCCATCACCATTCCGTAAACGGTCAGCCCCATGTCGCCGATGGTTTCGTAGTAAATGCCGTGCTCTCCGTTGTTGACGACCTTGTCCTTGACATACCCGCTCTCTCCGTCAGTTCCTTGAAACAGGTCGGAGTCCGAGATATTGGTGCCGATCAGTTCCGGCTTTTGGGCCATTTGCACCACCCCGTCGTCAGAGACAATCATCAAGCTGCCTGTTCTGGCGATTTCCGCATCCTGCAGCTCTCTCGTCAACGCATCCAAATCGATGTCCAATGCCATGACACCTTGGTCTTCCCTTTGGCTGACCAATAATTTGGAGGCCGTGACGGTGACTTCATTGGTAATCGGATCTTTTGTGGGTTCGCTCCAATGGATTTCTCCTTTTGCGTCCAACGCTCCCTTGTACCATGGCTGTTCGTGCGGATTGTAGTCCGCATCGTTGATTCCAGCTTTCGTCCCCACGATGTCTCCACTAGCCGCACCAAAGTAGACATCTGCAAAGTATTGATTTCCCGATAGAGAATATGTAAAACGGTCCATGATGTCGATTTGAACGGATGAATTGTCTTCATTTTGGTTGAAATGAACCAGCCTTCCGTCGTTGATCATCCGGTTCAGTGAACTCTCTGCTCCTGTCCCCGCATTGGCAATCGAATTCACCACGTTCCTGGTGATTTGCTGCTGTTGTTCTTCAATCCGCTCCCTCAACAAATAGGTTGTCTGCGTGTAAGACGCAACCGCCAGTACAAAAACCGGTACCAACATCAAGGCGAGCAACGCAGGAAAAATAATCCGGCTCAAGCTCTTCTGATTTTTTTGCGGCTTTCTCCCCTTCTTTCTGTGTCTTTTCTTAAAACGAGACAAAAACGATTCATTGCTTTTTGTCTTCCCCATCTCTATCTCCCCTTTATGAATCAGTGCTTACTATATTGAATAATTAACCCCTATGTTCCCTTTATCGGTTGTTTCTGTAGAAAATTAAGATGAACGCTTCTTTTTTGTTTTTTATTTAAGATGATTTATTTCGCGCTACGATAAGGTTTTCTGCTCTTTTTTCTGTTTTTCTTAAAAGTTCAAAAAACTGCCACAAATTGCATATGCTGAATTTAACCACTTTCTAATGAAACGGTATAAAAACGAAAGAATAACATCTCTGTTTTTAAGTATCCGCTTTCAACGTTGTTGTCTTCTCTCCGAAGTTTAGCTATATTTAAAATTGTATGAAACATCACTACCTCTTTGGAGGGGTTATGATGGAAAATTTGATCAAAATGTTGATTGGGTTGTTTTTGGTATTGCAGACGGTAAACTGGTTTGCGTTGCAAATCTACCGCATCAAGCTGGACCGCCAGTCTGAACCGGTGACACAGCTTCAAGCGGAACGAGTGGTTCTACATATTCGCCTGATTTATTTCTGGCTGCTTTCTGACTACTACACTTCGCGTATGCAGGAAATTTATTACCTGCTTTACGAAAATCCGGAAGTCAATCCGAAAACGACGCAAAAATTGCGCCGTATAGATGAAACGCAGAATGGTCCGCGGCTTGCCGAAATTGCAAGTGGCGAAAAGATAACAGGCAAAAAAGCACGTTTTCTATTTTCTTAGAAACTGTGTTTTTTTGTTTTTTGGAGTGAACACCACCTCCTCTGTCTTCTTGAAAAATGACAGCGGTCAGGACACACAATGCACGCCATTTTATTAGTTTCCGGAATGAGTATGTGTTACTTTAAAATCTACTATGTGTTCTATGAAAGAAACATGTCCAATACATACGTTTCTTGACTCAACTTAAAAAGGATGTGAATGATGTTGAAAAATGAGAGAACTTCTTTTGGGCAGAGTCTTCCTCGGCATTTAGGTCAATTCTCTTTGCTGTTTGTTTTGTGGATCGTGTTGTTTGAACGTCTGGATGGGTTCGTTGTATGGACAGGAATTTTCGCCTCTATTTCTGTCGTTCTTTTTACCAACCGCTATCTTCTGCGCGGAAAATATCCTGATTATTATTCCGTCAGTTTTTCGTTTATTTTAAGATACGGCGCTGTCCTGCTGAAAGAGATTTTTTTCGCGGGATTCAGTGTGCTGCCCAAAATTTTCAGCCGGAATGTGGATGCGGAAATCGTCTTGTATACAACCAAACTCACCAATCCCCTGCTGGTGAATGTGCTGGCCAATTCCATCACTTTGACGCCGGGAACGGTGACAGTGGAGAAAAACAAAAGCCAGCTGAAAATATTGACTTTTGCAAATGCAGAAAAAACCGCGGAAGACATCATTCCATCCAACTTGGAACGGCTTCTGCTGGAATACGAACAAACCAAACATACTAAAACAGGAGGTTGAGTCATGTTTCATTATATCAACGAAGCCGTATTGGTTGTGATTGTGCTGTTAATGATCAGCGCCGTCTACAGAACGTTGGCGGGGCCGACCTATTGGGACCGGCTTCTCGGCGCCAACCTGTTGTCCACCAAAATCATCATGGCCATTGCGTTGTATGCATTGATCACCGAACAAATTTATTTTTTGGATGTGGCAATTTTGTATGGGCTGTTAGGTTTTCTGAGCACCATCTTGATTGCCCGGTTTATTGAGAGGAAGGGGGATGTGTGATGGAGCTGATTGGAAATATCTTTTTGATTCTCGGCTTGTTTTTCATCGTTCTCGGCACATACGCGGTCAATCGGTTCAGAAACTTTTATACGCGTATCTTGATTGCCTCCAAAGTCGATACGGTCGGCTTCCTCTTTGTCATTCTGGGATTAATCGCAAAAAGTGGCGCATCCTTTTTCTCAGCCAAACTGATGGTGATCTTGTTTTTCTATCTGATCACCAATCCTATTTCAAGCCACTCCATTCTCCACTCAGCTTATCATAATGGCTTCAGGATAAAAAAGGAGGAAAGCAAATGATTGAAAAAGTACTGTTGGTGGCTCTTGTTGTGTTGGCCATTGTGGTGACGCAGTCCAACAACTTATTGCGTTCCCTCATTTTGTTGGAAGTTTTTTCCCTGTTGATTGCGTTGGCCTACCTGCTTTATCAAGCACCGGATGTAGCGCTGGCCGAAGTCGCTATCGGTTTGGGGTTGTCGACTGTGCTGTACTTGGTCGGCATCAAACGAATCCGCGTGTTCCATATTTGTTATGTGTTTGATGAAACCCAAGCTGTCCGAGATGCCCATATCGCGGAAGTGGAACCGACTGTGGTCCGGCCTTTGGAGTTGTTTTTGGAAAAAAGAGAAAACGTGGAACCGCACATGGCGTATTCCAATAAATCTTTAAAAGACGTCATTGAAAACGACCAACCCGATTTGATTGTTTACCAAGGCGCAGAAAAGTTGTACTTCATCGGAAATCAAGACGACCAAGTATACCAAGACGTGCTTTCTTCTTCCGGTGACATCGTGGACGGAAGTTTTCAAGTGGAAGGCATATCGATTGAGAAGGTGAAAAATGATGACATCCTCCAAAGCTATTAGTCTGTTGCGTTTGTTGGTCGTATTGATCGGTGCGTCTTTGATGCTGGGCATCTATTCGACTTCGTTTGAGAGCTTCGGAACCCAGTTGAAAGAATTTTTCACGACAGATTTTCTCGCAGAAACAGGTGCATCCAACTCGGTCGCCGCCATTTATCTCAATTACCGGGTGTACGATACGTTGTTTGAGGCGTTGATGCTGATGGTCAGTGTCATCGAAGTCATCAACGTGTCTTGGTACAAAGAACGACGGGCTTACAGTTTTGTCACGCCGCGCATCCAGCTGCACCAGTATTCGGAAATCATCATCCAGATGGTCAGTTTCGTCTATCCGTATGTACTGCTGATTGGATTGTACGTGATGGTCAACGGCCATGTGTCCCCGGGCGGCGGATTTCAAGGAGGGGCCATCCTGGCGACCGCTCTGATTTCCCGTTATTTGGTGAATCCGAACTTTGATTTGAAAATAGACGGGTTCGAGCGTACCGAAAAAATCTTGTTTGTGTTTATTTTACTGACACCAATCAGTTACTTGTTCTTACAGTGGCCGCCTGTGACGGCGGTTTTGTCAGACGGAGCCTATATGATCTTGATGAACACATTGATCGGCTTAAAAGTGTTCTCGGGTTTGAGCATCATTTTTTATCGGTTTGTCTATTATGAAGCACAAGAATGAGTGGATTGGTTAAAGGAGGGCATTTATGGAATTCATTACAGCAGAAACAGTGAGCGTGTTAATCTTTTTTATCGGTTTATACGGCTTGATGACCCAAAAAAATATCATCAAGACCATCATGTCTCTTTCCATCATGGAATCAGGAGTGTATTTGTTTTTTATCACAACAAATTTATCCGAGAACAGTACCCCTCCCATTGGAGAAGGCGACCCTGCTCTCTTTGCGGACCCGGTTCCGCAGGCGCTGATGATCACCGCCATCGTGATCGGCATCGGCGTAACGGCCATCGGGCTGACCATGTTCGTCCATTACAAACAAAAATACGGCATCACCAATTGGACACGGAAAGTGGCGGACCCCAGCCGTACTTCCGATGACGAAAGGAGCGCGCCTTGATGCTTTATTTATATGTGTTGGCTCCTATTTTAGTTGGATTGTTGGCGTATATTTTACGACGCAATCAATCGGCATCTTTTGTCTTGGTCTTGTTCCAGGCCCTGGATACACTCGCCGTCGTCGGTTTGTTTTGGCAGGTCCGTCAAACCGGAACCATCGTCAACAACATCGGCGGGTGGCCGGACGGCATGGCCATCACCCTTTACGTTGACCAGTTGGCTGCCGCCATGCTCTTGATGACGTCGATTTTGTTTTTATTTTTCATTCTCTTTTCTTATAAACAGAACTATTTCACTGCTCAGTTTTTCTTTTTATTTATGGTCCTCCAAGGCTTGCTGAACGGGCTGTTTTTAACCAACGACTTGTTTAACATCTTTGTTCTGTTGGAAGTGTCAACCGTCACGGTCAGTGTCTTGATTATGTTTAACAAAGAAAAACAAGCCATTTATGACGGGATGATTTACTTTTTCGTCAACGTCATCGGCTCGGCGTTTTTATTGTTTGGCATCGGGTTTATTTACAAAACTTTCGGCCTGTTGGATATTCGGGCGATCGGACAATCCATGGAACTGGTGGAAAACAGCCGGGCGGTCATTATTCCCTATGCGTTGATGTTTACGACTCTCTCGTTGAAAACAGCCGTCATGCCGTTGTTCAGCTGGCTTCCGAAAGCCCATGGGACGCCGAGCGCTCCCCCGGTTGTGTCGGCTTTTCTGTCGGGGTTGTACATTAAAATCGGGGTGTATCTGTCCATCCGGTTCAGTGACATGTTCGGCTCTGCGATTGACATGCAGAACTTTTTCTTTGTCCTTGGTTTCTTCACCTCCGTCATCGGGTTTGTCTTGGCGTTGTCTCAAAAAGACATCAAATTGATTCTTGCCTATCACACCGTGTCGCAGGTCGGGTTAATCATTGTGGCATTGAATATGGATTCGGAAATTGCCTTCTGGGGCGGTGTCTACCACATTTTCAACCACGCGTTGTTCAAGTCTGCCCTGTTTTTGACTGCAGGATTGATTTATAACGTCTACGGCACCCGGAATGTTTATGAAATCCGCGGCGTGATGCGGAAAATGCCTTTGGTTGGAGTGGCCACTTTGTTTGCGATTCTAGGCATCACCGGGGCGCCGTTTTTCAATGGCAGTTTGTCCAAATACATGATTGCCCATGGAACAAACAGTCCTGTGGTGGCTGCCATGTTGAACCTCATCAACTTGGGGACTATTACATCCTTTGTTAAGTATTCCACCATGCTGTTCGGAAGAGACACCGGAAAAGAAGCAAACTTGGACCGGTACAGTCAGTGGTCGGCTCTTGGTTTGGGAATCATGTCGTTGTTGACAGGTGTGTTTGGCCGCCAGACGATTCGCCTGTTGTTTGATTACTCGTTGACGGTATCGCAAGCGGAATATTTCCAAAAAGGCGTCGTCTACTTTGTGATGATCGCTGCCGCTGTTTTGTTGTACAGAGGACCTGTGAAAAACAGCAAACTGTTAAACAAAGCTGGAGCCATCGAGTTCACTTTCAACGGAACCATTACGGCCGTTGCGCTTTACTTAGTCGGGCTTCTCGGCTGCTTGTTGATCACTGTTTAACACAAAAGAGAGCTGGAGACTTCATTCTCCAGCTCTCTTTTTTTATTTGGGGGCACTGTTCGTTTTTCTTTGATTACTCCAGTGCTTCCGGAACAGCCAGAGCCAGATCGGCTTCAAATGTCTCTTCCGGTTCTTCCGGGATGTACAAATAGATATCGTATAAATACTGGCTGCCGGTTAAAATCATATCCGTCACCAAGTTGTATGTATGGATTTCCTGCATCCCCGTGTCACTGTAAATGCTTGACCGGAAAGCGACCGTATCCAATGTTTCTTCCGCTTCTAATTTCGCTTCTTCTACCAATTGGACGATGCCTTCAACCGCTTCTCGTTCCTGCACTTCGATCGGTTTCGGAAACACCTGTTGTTTCGTTAATCATTTATTGAAACCTTTACTAAAAGAAGACAGAAAATTTACTTGTGAAGCTCTGGGTAGAAAAAAAGAATGACGACTGGAATCATTTTTTCGTTTGAGCTGTCATTGAACAGCTGTCTGATGTAGACTCACCGCCGAAAAAAGTTGAGTCTACATCCGAAGAAAAAATAAAAAAGCGGCCTCTGTGAAAAGAGACCGCCGCATCAGTGAATTCGAGCTGATTTGTTCTGCCGGCTTACAGCAATTCTTTTGCCAGCAATTTGTAGGTATTCAATCGTTGTTCCTGCGAGTGCGCGATGCTGCAGATCATCGCTTCTTGGAAACCGTAGACTTCTTGGTCTTGACGCAGTTTGTCTGCGACCTCTTTCGCCGTCCCGACCAAGTGGATTTCCCGGTTTTGTTGGATGCCGACTTTTTCGGCTTCGGTCAACGGGTATTCCTGCGCTTCTTCCGGGGTCATAAGTGGCTCCATCCGTCCTTGCGCTAAATGAATGCGCGCGATGTCCTGCGGTTTGGCTTGGAATTCCGCTTCTTCTTTTGTTTCCGCCACCGTCACCAAATACGCCACGCTGATTTCCGGTTTTTCCATAAATTCAGAAGGCTGGAAATTCGACCGGTACAATTCAAAAATCTCTTTGCGCATCGCTCCCAGCATGAAGAACTGGGCAAAGGAATACCCCAACCCCATTCTGCCCGCTTGGATGGCGCTGTTTCCGCTGGAGCCCAACAACCAGGCTTCAGGGAGTTGGATTCCTTCAGGCGACGCAATCGTTTTGTTGTACAACGGGTCGTCCGGCACTTCGTCTTTGATCAACTCCAACGCCACATCCAGTTTTTCATACAAATGATCCAATTCAGGAGTGGCGCCTTGGGACAAGGCATAAATGGCATTGTGGTCTCCTCCCGGTGCGCGTCCCACACCGTAATCGATACGGCCTGGTGCCAGCGCACTCAACGTTTTGAAGACTTCCGCCATTTTCAACGGCGAATAGTGCATCATCATCGTACCGCCTGTCCCGAGTCGGATTTTTTCTGTTTTGGCGGCCAAATAAGCCGTCACAATTTCCGGTGCGGAACTGGCAAAAGCGTCGCTTCCATGGTGTTCCGCCATCCACAATCGGTAGTACCCCAGTTCTTCTGTCACCTGGGCCAGTTCCACCGCTTTTTCCAACGCACCCTGCCCGGTGTTGCCTCGGGTGATTGGGGCTTGATCCAATACGCTTAATCTCATCTGCTTCCCTTCCCTCCATAAATGTCTACTTCTACTATATCGGTCCGGGGGTACCCTTTTCAATGGAAGAAACTTTTTTCAATCGAAAAGAGACCGGCTGTCAAAGAAGCCGGTCCCTTTATTCCCATCAGTCGCGACATTTGATTTATGCTTGCGGTTGCTGCATCTGTTGGGTGTAATGATCTTTTTCTCTGCTTGCGCGCTCTTCCTCTTCCACTCTTAATTTATCTTTATCCAAGCTGCGGACGAACGGGTAGTAAATCAATGTGGACACCGCCACCGTGACGATTTGAATGACTGCACCACTGTTCTGCCCGCCTGTTGCCAAGTACCCACTGATGATTGGCGGCATCGTCCACGGAACCACAATTCCCGCCGGCTTGGCTACCAGCCCTGAAGCCATCGCGAAATAGGTGATCAAGGCGTTGGCCATAGGAGAAAGAATGAACGGAACCAACATTTTGAAGTTCAAAACCACCGGGAGTCCGAACATGACTGGTTCATTGATATTGAAAAGTCCTGGTAAGAAGGACAGCTTCCCCATTGCTTTGTTTTGCTGGCTCCTGACGAAAAAGAACAAGCAGATTACCAATCCAATGGTTGCCCCGCCTCCGCCGATCCAGACAAAGTTCATCATAAATTCATTGGTAATAATGTGCGGCAGTTCCTCTCCCGCTTGAAATGCCAGACGGTTCGCATCTGTGTTTTGAAGCCAAATCGGCTGAATAATTGGGTTTGTGGTATTGGCTCCATGGATTCCGATAAACCAAAACAGGGAATTGAACCCTACCATCAAAAGTGTTCCCCAGATGCTGCTGCCCACGGCGCTTAGCGGCCGGCCTAATGTGTTGGTCAACACATCGTGAATGTTTTCAATTCCAGAAATTTGCAAAATAATATAGATGGCCGACCAGAATAGGATGACCATCAGCCCCGGCAGCAACGCCGCAAAAGATTGACTGACAGCCGGTGGAACGCCATCCGGCATTTTAATCACCCAATTTTTTTGCACAAAGAAACGGAAAATCTCTGCGGAACTTAAGCCCACGACAATGGCCACGAACAGCCCGCTGCTGCCAAGGTAAGTATAGTTCACTCCAGCTCCGGTTTCGCTGACCAAATCCGGAGATACCAATATATAGGCGGCAATAGCCAGGATACCAGCAGACGTGCCATCCGTATGATAATAATTGGCTAAGCTGCGGCTCATGCCGAATACCGCCGCCAACGCCATGAGTCCGAACGTTGCGTTGACAATCTTATTGATCCATTCGTTGATGCCATATTCAGCCAACATTTCTGGATACCCTTGGATTGGCAAGTTCCCTAAAATCAAAAAGATGGAACCGATGATGATGAGCGGCATCGCCAGAACAATCCCGTCCCTGAGTGACTGCAAGTGACGTTGAGCAGCGATTCTACCCGCGTATCTTTCCAACGTTTCTATCATTGTCCATTCCTCCTAAGGCTGCTTCATTTATTTCCTTCACGCTCTACGAATTTGAAACTAGACCAAGGCTGCAAGCAATCCAATAAAAACAATGCATCGTCTTTTATCTTTCCTACGACATTTCGAGTGCCATCGTCTTCCATTTCGCGAAGGGCAATTTGCGTTTCGCCTTTGTATTGCCCGAAATCGTCGTTTCCGATTATCACTGCTCCTTTCTCCAAAGGTCCCGTGCGGTGGACAGGGAATGCTTCTTCTTTGTATTTCACGCGTGTCTGGGTGGAGCGGATCATATACTCCGACCGGTCGCCCCGGTAGTTGTGCAGCTCGTCCAAAATCACCTTGCGCTCCAACTCGGTGGCTTCTTCCGAAAATTCCACCGGAAGCAAATGATGCGGACTGTGGAAGACGTCGCTCATCCGGCGCAGTCCTTCTTCGCTGGCATACGCGTTCCCGATCAACACATCATCAATGGTGTCCATCATTTTGTAGTGTGCCACTTGCAGTTCGATCGGCAGGGTACGGTGAGACTCGAGCGTACACAAACCTGTTTGCACCGGCCACGGTCCCAGCTCGCCCACTTGAGAGGTGACAAACACGGCAGTATTCAAACGATAACGGTTGTATTGAGCCGTCGTCTCCTCGAAGTGGTCCTGGGCCAAACCGGTGTAGCGCTGCGGATAAAAGTTGTGGGACGCCCACAGTTTTTCTTTTTCCGGAAGGTAGCTCATCACATTATCGATGTACTTCGTGCCGCTGCTCATGTTGACTTCGATGATCAAACCGTATTCATTTTTCGTCATCAGCGCCTCTTCCGCTCCGGAAAACCCGAGGTCGAGCCGGATGCCCGAAGCGCCCAGCGAATGGAAAAAACTCAAGTCGTCGTAACTGATGTCGAGTTGACCAAACAGGCGCGGGTTGATATCCAGAATCGTTTCCATCCCAAGCGAATTGCCGTACTCAATGATGCGTTTGTATTTGGCGATAACTTCCGAGCTGTCGCCTTCTATTTCCAACAAACTGGTAAAAATACGGGTGAAGCCATACTCGTGGGCCAAATCGAGATACGCTTTGTCCTCTTCAAATCGGCTTTTTGACGGATAAATCGACACACCTAATCGTTTCACGCAATCCACTCCTATGCATATTTTATTGGTTCTTGCATTAATTATAGCGCTTTCAAATGCGATTACAAAGAGGAATTGAAAAAAAACCTTCCCTTAATAAGAGAAGGTTTCCTTTTCTGCTTATTTGCAGCACAATTCGACGATTGTATCTGCATAGACGTCCATGGCGTCATACAGTTTTTCCAACTCGACGCCTTCATTTTCTTGGTGGGCCAAGCTCGGTGTGTTCGGGAAACGGGCGCCGTACGCGACCATGTTTCTCAATTTTCTTGCATAGGTGGCTCCGCCGCTGACATATGGTTCGGTCATGTCGCCGGTTTTTTCCCGGTAAATGTCCAACAGTTTGGTGACCAGTTCGCTGTCTTTCGGTACATACAACGAAGGAATTTCGTCATCCAAGTAATAGTGCAGGCCGAATTCCCCTGCTTTCTCTCTCATGACAGCTTCCAACTCTTCCTGGCTGGCCGTGACCGGAATCCGCATGTCGATGACGATTTCGGTTTTGTTTTCATCGATCTCGATGCTGCCGACGTTCAAGGTCATCTGCCCGGACACTTCATCTTTCACTTCGCCGAAGAGGCTTTCTCCGTTGGCTTCGCTGCCGATGGATTGTGTCAAGAAGGTCAATGCCGGTTCGTCGTGGTGTTTGGCCAATGCTTGAGCCAATTCTATCACGGCATTCACACCGGTTCCAGCGACACTGGCATGGACCGATTTCCCGTAAACTGTGACGGTCTGGCCTTCCAATTGGGATTCGGCGCCCATTTCAAGCAACGTGGCGGATACCGCTTCTGCGTCTTCCCCGCTGTAGCTGGCTTGTCCTGGCACAACGTTCGGTGCGCCGCCGACGTTCAACTTCAACGTGTCGCTTCCCGGACCGACCAAGCGTGCCTGCCACAGTCCTTTTTCAGCGTACGTCAACGGGAAAGTGCCGTCCGGAACAAAACCGAAGTGCGGTTCTTCTTCCTGTTGTTTGTATGCATCGATGCCGCGCCAGTAACTTTCTTCGTCCGTACCGAAAATGAAGCGGATGCGTTTGTTGAAGGTGTACCCTGCGTCCACCACCGCTTTGAAGGCATACAAAGCCGCAATCGTCGGGCCTTTGTCATCCTGCGTGCCGCGTCCGTAAATGACGCCGTCTTTCACCACTCCTTCAAACGGATTGGTTTCCCATCTGGAGACGTCTCCTGCCGGCACGACGTCCAAGTGGCATAAAATCCCTACCAATTCTTCGCCTTCTCCGTAATCGGCGTAACCATAATAGCCGTTCGGTTCATAAAAGGTCGACATTCCCAGCTCCTCACAAATTTTTAGTGTGGCTTTCAAGCTGTCGTCGATGGCTTTCCCGAACGGTTTGCCGGACGTGTCGTTTTCGTCCAGCACAGATGGAATCGCGATGATTTCTTTCAAACTTTCAACGCTCGCCATTTTGTGTGCGTCTTTGATCAATGAACTCATACGTTTGC
Organism: Atopococcus tabaci DSM 17538; assembly: GCF_000429585.1. Taxonomy (GTDB): domain Bacteria; phylum Bacillota; class Bacilli; order Lactobacillales; family Carnobacteriaceae_A; genus Atopococcus; species Atopococcus tabaci. The sequence goes on along the minus strand of NZ_AUCD01000003.1, from coordinate 57,934 downwards.
CTCCTTCTTTTCCTCTAGCTTACACCAGTGAAGGAGGAATTGCACCGAAAAACCTTATAATTGGACGCAAAAAAACCAGCCGATTCATCCGGCTGGTTCAGGAAGTGTTTACGCTTTGATGGATCCGGTCATGCCGGCCACGAAATGGCGTTGCATAAACAAGAACAACAACAGGGTCGGAATGGTGCTGATGACGATGGCCACCATCTGCACGCCGTAGTCGGTCACATAAGAAGCCGTCGTCAAACTGGAAATCAACAGCGTCACGGTGTACCGGTCTTCCATCTGCAGCACCACCAACGGCAGCAGGAAACTGTTCCATGAGTTCATGAAGGAATAGATGGCCGCCGCTGCAAACGTCGATTTCATCATCGGAAACACGATCCGGAAAAAGATGGTGTAACTTCCGGCGCCTTCCATCCGGGCAGAATCGACGATTTCATCTGGAAAGGACTTAAAGCTTTGACGGAACAAGAAAATCAAAAAGATGTTCGAGACAAACGGGAGGATAATCGCGATGTGCGTGTTGATTAACGTGAATCTGGCCAGCATCCGGAACAGCGGCACCACGAGCGCCGCGAACGGAATCATCATAAACAGCAACAATATGGCGTAGATGATTTCACTTTTGCGCGTCCGGAATTTTTCAAATCCATGTCCTGCCAATGAGGTGACCAGCACGCTTAATACCACCGTCGTCAACGACACTTTCAACGAGTTGCCCAAGATACGCATCATATCGTAATTGCCGAACAAATTCTGCCAGTTTTCCAGAAAATGGGAACCGAACGTCAATTTTCCTGAGACGATGTCGTTTGATGTATTCGTGGCCCCTACAATCATCCAATAGAACGGGAAAACAGAGATGATGGTGCAGAGAATTAAAAATGTGTACTTCGCTATGTTTAGAATCGGTCGTTTCATGTCGGTTCCCTCCTATCTTCGATTGGTGACTTTCATCTGTATCACGGACAACAGGGCCACGATCACAACCAACGCCCATGAAAGGGTGGCGGAATAGCCGAAGTTGGACGTGAACACAAACGAATGTTTATAGATCAATTGCGCCGCCGTCAATGTCGCATTTGCCGGCCCGCCTCCCGTCAAGTTGACCACCTCATCGAAGAGCTGCAACGTTCCGATGGTGGAGGTGATGGAGGTAAACAAAATTACCGGCTTCAATTGCGGAATGACGACCTGAAACAAGGTCTGTGCAGGCGAAGCACCGTCGATTTGCGCGGCTTCCAAGGTGTCTTTGGAAATGTTTTGCAGACCCGCCAAGTAGAAAATCATGTTATAACCAGTCCATCGCCAACAAAGCGCGACTACGACCAATACCCGGGCCCAAAAGGTACTGTTCAGCCAGTCGATTGAAAAATCGAGAATCCCGATGGGCATCAAAAAATCATTGACCACCCCGCCGATTTGAAACATCATCCGGAACAACACCGCATAAGAGACCAACGACGTCACGCTCGGCAGGAAAAGTGCCAGGCAAAAAGAACGTCCGGCCTTTCAACCGCGGCGAATTCAAAATAAACGCCAGAATCAACCCCAGAACCAACATGATCGGCACTTGGAAAATCAAAAAAAGAAAGTTGTTGAACAGGGCCTGCCGGAACACGGGGTCCTGCAGCATCCGCACGTAGTTTCCCAGCCCCACAAACGTACTGTTCAATCCCTGCATGCTGTGCAGCGAGAGATAGATGGAATAAATAATCGGTACAACAGGAACACACTGCTCAACAAGATGGAAAAGATCGTAAACTTCCAGACTTCGCGGTTGTCTTTCCTGGAACGTTTGACTGATTGCTGTAACTTCTTCATGAGAATCCCTCCAAACTGCAAAGAAAACGAAAAGACGGTCATCGCCAAGTGGGAAACAACCGTCTTTCCACTGCTTTGTTATTGCTGACCAACTTGCATGTTGTAGTATTCTTCGGCCTGCTGGATCATGTCATCCAACGAAATTTCCCCATCCATGTATTGCTGCATCACTGACCGGAACGCTTCCCCGCCTTGCGCTGGAATGTACGTCCCAACCGCCCCGTTTTCCACCAAGATTTCTTGATAGAACTCTTCGTTTCCGGCAAATTGGGTTTCCAACAGTTCGATGGCGGCTTCTTTATTCGGGGAATCTTCCCAAACATACCAGCTCGCACCGCCGAGGTTCGTGTACGGTGTGGCATTGTCCACTGTCTCCAACTGCGGCACATTGGTGTAAGCCCACAAACCGGATTGGTCTTCTGCGGAACGGATTGTTGCCGAATACCAAATCGCGGAGTTGACTGCAGCAACATCTCCGCTCGTCACAGCGCCCACCGCTTCAGGAGAGAAATAGTCCACCGGCATCGCCATCTGCATGTAATGCGTGCCCCGTCCCGGAATGAATACAAGGAACCATTTGCCCGTCGCTTCTTTGACGTCTTTTCCGATTTCGACAAATTCGGACCACGTCAAATCTTGCATGTCTTCTTGTGTATATCCTGCCTGCTCGAGGTAATCGGTTCGGTAGTACAACCCGGCAGAACCGGAATCGAACGGCACCACGTATACCCCGTCGTTATGTGAAACCAAATCTACTTTGTAATCCGCAAATTGGCTCATGTCTATGTGCTCAGACAATTCTGAGAATTTGCCTTCGTAACCCGTCAGCATGCGCTGGGCGTCGTAGTCATCCATCAAGACGATATCCGGCAGTCCTTCCGACACTCCGGATGTGAACCCGGAAATCAACCGCTGCATCACGTCTTCGTTTGCCATCTCCACGACTTCCACGTTTGGTGCGCCGTCCACTTGTTCCGTGTAATATTGCCCGGCTTTTTCCATGATCGGCACGTTGAAGTTGGCGTCCCACGCCCATACTGTCAGCGTATCGCCACCTGCACCGCCGCCTTCTGATCCTTCAGGCGGCTGCGTTCCATCCGTTCCGCCACACCCCGCCAGAGCACCCACAATTCCAATCCCAACATCCAAGAAAGAACTTTCTTCATTCCAGTCCCTCCGTTCTCTATTCTTGTGAAAGCAGTTTCTTTCAGTTGAATCCATTTAAACACAGGAATGCAAAAATAAAGGAATAGAAACGCTTGGAAGCAGCGGTCAATCGTAAGCGGCAAACGCTTCTCGTTGCGCACTTTGGAGAAAGATGCATTGATTCCATAGTGTTTTCTTTGTATAGTTAAACTGCAAAATTGTATTTGGAGGAGTGTACAAATGGACGCATTTAACGAATTTTTATCCGGTATTGACCATCCGGAACAGCGCCAGCGCACAGAAGAAGTACTGACTTGGGTGAAAGACACCTTTCCAAATCTAGTCCCTGTGGTGAAATGGAACCAGCCGTTGTTTACCGAGCATGACACGTATATCATTGGTTTCAGTGTGTCGAAGAAGCACTTGGCCGTCGCACCGGAACAGGCGGGCATCCATCATTTTGAAGAAGAAATTCAGTTGGCGGGCTATGACTATACGAAGGAACTCATCCGGATGAGCTGGGACAAACCGGTCAACTACCCTCTTCTCCAAAAGATCATCGAGTTCAACATCCAAGACAAAGCCGACGCCACAACTTTTTGGCGGAAATGACGGCAACCCGACCCGTTTTTTAGAATGAGTTTGGGTCAAAACGGAGAATGACCTCAACTCAGACGGAATTTTTTTACGAGTTTGCATCAAACAGCGAAATGACCGCAACTCAACTAAAATGAACCCGCGAGTTTGGGTCAAAGAGCCTTTAAAACGAAAAAAAAGACTGAAGCCCGCGCTTCAGTCTCTTTCGTATTTTCTCTTAACTTAATTCTTCGCTTGAGATGGTGGCGCCTTCGCGGTTTTCAATCGATGGCTTCCACAGTCCCAAGACCAACGCCGAAACGGCTGTTCCAATCAACAGGGCCAAGAGGAACATCAACGGGCGTTCCGCCAGGGTGATGACGAAGATGCCGCCGTGTGGAGCTGGAATGGAGACATTCCAGAATTGTGTCAACCCGCCTGCAATCGCGGAACCAAGAATGGAAGATGCGATGACGCGGATCGGGTCTGCCGCTGCGAAAGGAATGGCGCCTTCCGTAATGAACGAAGCGCCCATGACAAAGTTGGACAGTCCGGATTTGTGTTCCACATCCGTGAACTTATTGCGGAACAACACAGTCGCCAATCCGATCGCCAACGGTGGAATCATTCCGCCGGCCATGACCGCCGCCATCAAGCTTCCGTCCCCGGTGTCGGTGAAAATTCCAATGGAGAACGCATACGCTGCTTTGTTGAACGGACCGCCCATGTCGATGGCCATCATGCCGCCCAATACGGTGCCGAGAAGAACCGCGTTTCCGGTTCCCAAGTTTTCCAACACGCCGATCATTGCGTTATTGATGGTGGCAAAAATAGGTCCGACGAGGAAGTACATCAACAATCCGACCAAGAGCAAGCCCAGCACGGGGTAAATCAAAATGGGTTTCAACCCGGCCAAGGATTTCGGCATAAACTGGAACGCTTTTTTCAACCAGACCATGAGGTACCCGGCTAAGAACCCAGCGACCAGACCCCCAAGGAATCCGGCGTTGCTATTGACGGCCAATAGTCCGCCCGCCATCCCCGGCAGCAGTCCTGGACGGTCGGCAATACTCAACGCGATGTACCCGGCAAGAATCGGAATCAAGAAGTTGAACGCAGCGCTTCCAATATCATTGAACGACGTGAACCAAATACTTTCAGAACCGAATTGGCTTTCAAACAAGAAAGAGATGGCCAACAAAATTCCGCCCCCTACCACAAACGGCAGCATATGCGAAATTCCGTTCATCAGGTCTTTGTAGATGCTTCCCCAAGCAGATTGGTTTTCATCCGGCGTTTCTGCACGGGAAATTTCGTTTTCGTCGACGTGAAGTACCGGCGCTTGGCCTTCCACTACCCGATTCAACAAGTCTTCCGTTTTGTTGATGCCGTCACTGACCGGACGCTGCAACACCGGTTTGCCGCTGAAACGGTTGATTTCCACTTTTTTGTCCGCCGCGATGATGACACCGTCTGCGCGCCGGATTTCATCATCCGTCAACGGGTTTTTCACCCCGTCGGATCCGTTGGTTTCCACGCGGATGTCGATGCCCATCTCGTTGGCTTTCTTTTTCAACGCGTCTTCCGCCATATAGGTGTGAGCGATACCGGTCGGGCAGGCAGTGACCGCCACGACAAACGGCCGTTTCGTTTCCGCTTCCGGAGCTGGCTGGGCTGCGCGGGTTTCTTCCGCTTCTCGTTCCTCTTCTTTGCCCGCGAACAACTGAAGCACGTCATCCGGCGTCTGTGCCTGCTTCAATTCAGCCACCAGTTCAGGATCCACCAACGAACGCGACAAGGAAGCCAGCACTTCCAAGTGAACGTTGTTTCCGCCTTCGGGAGCTGCAATCATGAACAGCAAATGAACCGGCTGCCCGTCCAGTGATTCAAACTCTACACCTTTTTGGCTTTTGGCAAAGACAACCGCCGGCCGCCGGACCGCTCTGTTCTTCGCGTGCGGCATCGCAATCCCGTCACCCAGCCCGGTGGAAGTCTGCGCTTCGCGGTCCATGATGCCCTGCTTGTAGACTTTGATGTCATCGATAATGCCGTGCTCATAGAGCTGCGCGATCATCTCATCAATCGCCGCTTCTTTTGTTTCGGCCTGCAAATCCATGATCATCAATTCTTTCAATAAAATGTCTCTGATTTTCATTTTGTACTCTCCCTTTCTATTTCTTGAACGTTGATTTCCGGCAAGAGCCGCTCGATTTGTTCTTTCGTCGCCAAATCTTCTTCAAACGCCGTGGCGCTGCCGCATGCCAAACTGATGCGGAACGCTTCCAACGGGTCGCGCGTTTTCCAATATGTGCCGACAAATCCGGCTATCATCGAGTCACCGGACCCAACGGAATTTTTTACGGTTCCTTTAGGGGCGCTGCCTCTGTAGACGCCTTCATTTGTGAAGAGCACCGCTCCTTTTTCCGCCATCGAAATGATCGCATGCTCTGCACCTGCTTCGAGCAGTTTTTGCCCGTACTTGAAGATGTCTTCTTCGGATTCCAATGTGACGCCGAACAATTCCGCCAATTCATGGTGGTTCGGTTTGACGACGAGCGGGCGGTACTGCAGCGCCTGCTTGAGTTCTTTTCCCGTGGTGTCGATGACAAACCGACATCCTGAAGCCGTGATGCGCTGAATGATTTGTTCGTAATAGTCCGCGGGCAGGTTGGCGGGTTTGCTGCCGGAGAGGATAACAATGTCTTCCGGGCCGAATCCGCTGACTTTATTTAGAAATTCTTGAGCTGTTTTTTCCTCAATCGCAGGACCTTTGCCGTTGATTTCCGTTTCTTCGGCGGCTTTGAGTTTGACATTGATGCGTGTGATATCCGGGACTGGCGTGAAAGCCGTCTCTACCCCTTCTTCATTCAATTTTCCTTGGATGAACCTTCCAGTGAAACCGCCCATGAAACCCAGCGCCGTATTTTCGTATCCCAATCGTTTCAAAATACGGGATACGTTGATGCCTTTTCCTCCGGGAAGAAACTGTTCCTCTTGAATGCGGTTCAACCCTCCGACGTTCAGTTCATCGACCCGGATGATGTAATCGATCGACGGGTTTAAAGTGACCGTATAAATCATTTTGCTGCCTCCCATACTTTTGTCCGTCTGTTGAATGCCTCTTGCTCGCGCGACGCCAAGTGGTCGGTGATTACCACATAATCTTCCAGTTCGCCAACTTTTGAAAAACTCACTTGGTGAAATTTCGAATGATCCGCCAACACGTAGCTCTGATTGGCGTGGCTGCCCGCCAGCCGTTTGATGGCCGCTTCTTCCACATCAGGTGTGGTGCAGCCAAACTCTTCGTCAATTCCGTTCATGCCGAGAAACGCTTTGCTGAAGCGGTACCCGCTGAGCTGCTCCTGGGCGGTGGCGCCGATAATCGCTTTCGTTTTCAACTTGATTTGACCGCCTAAAAGAATCGTGGCGATGTTGTGCTCCGTCAAGAGCTGCGCATGGCTCACTCCGTTGGTGACCACCAGCAAGTTTTGAATACCTTCCAAATAAGGGATGACTTCATATGTCGTGCTTCCGGCATCCAGAAACAAAATGTCCTCTTCCTCCACCAATCCGGCTGCGAATCGGGCAATCTGCTGTTTTTCTTGAATGTTTTTGGCGGATTTTTCTTCCATTTCCGGTTCAGAAGACATCGTATACACGCGTTTGGCTCCCCCATGAACACGAACAAGCACGCCTTCTTCTTCCAGCTGCGACAAATCCCTCCGCACCGTGGACTCTGAACACCCTAACTCCTCCATTAATTCTTGGGTTTTCAAGGTGTGTTCTTTTTGTAATTTTTCGATTATATATTGATGGCGCTCTTCTGTAAGCACTTTCTTCACCTCGTGATTACTATATCACCTCTGTCATTCAAAATCAATCATTTTCCGTCATAAACCTTCAAATATTTGAGTGGCATTTAGTACCTCCCAAACCTGTTTAGTGATAGAATGAATTTGATAAAAAGACACTCGTTATCTTTCTCCCGCCCTTTTACTCATATGTCATGCTTCCGGTTTTTACTAAAAGGAGTGGTGCCTCAATTTATGAGCTGCGGTTGCTGGGTAAAATGGGGTGGATCATGAGAAACGATCAACAAAATCAGCGGAAATGGCTCCGACTGGTGTATATAGTGACGTTATTGGTGATGGCGCTGTCCGTTTTCTCCTTATCCGTCCATGCGTCTAATATGAACCGGATGAGCGATACACTTGTACTGGCGGAAGGCGATACGATTGACGGACCGGGATTCTTTTCAGGTGATGTGGTTCAAATTGACGGGACGGTAAACGGAACAACTTTCGCATCCGGGCAGTCGATTCAAGTGAACGGAACTATCAACGGCTCGTTGTTCGCGGCAGGCCAAACGGTGATTATCAACGGTGAAGTCACCGGGAACATTTATGGTGCAGGTCAGACAATCACGATGAACGGGCAAAATGAGCAAGACGGTTTTCTGGCCGGGGCTACAATAACGGTCAGTCAAGACGCACAAATCGGTCGAGACCTCTTCATGACGGGCTCCACCCTCGTGCAGTTAGGAACGCTCTCGCGTCATCTGTTTGGAGCCGGTCAACGGTTTACGCTGGATGGTTCGGTTGGGGGCGATACCAACTTTGATGTGGAGCAGTTGACCTTGGAGGATTCTGCAGTCCTTGAAGGGGATTTGAATTATACCAGTCCGAATGAAGCGACGATTCATCCGGATGCAACCATCAATGGGCAGACCGATTTTCAGCGAAGGTCGCAGGAAAATAGGCGCCCCGCTCCGCCTACCACTTCAGAACGTGTCATCGCCACGCTGCTTGGTATCTTGTGGAGCTTGTTGAGTGCGCTGTTGGTTTGGCTTTTATTCAAGTTGTGGCGTTCGGATTTTTGGATGAACACGATTCCGCCTATCGCAGCAGTTCCCTTGAAAACTATGGGGTTCGGTTTGTTGGCCTTGCTGGTCACTCCGTTAGTGGTTGTGTTGTTGATGATTACAGTCATCGGTATTCCTCTCGCTTTGATTCTTGCGGCGTTGTACGCCATCTTCTTGTATCTTTCGAAAATTGTTGTGGCGGTCTTTATCGGCTCATGGCTGGCCAATCGGTTCCACTGGGAAAATCTTCATAGGGAAATTTGGCTGGTGCTCATTGGTTTGGTGATTTTGGAACTGCTGGATTTGATTCCGTTTGTCGGCGGTCTGGTTGGCTTGTTGGTCGCCATCACCGGTCTCGTCGCATTGATTCTTTCCCACTACCGGAGACCCGCTGCACCGGAAGTGACCTCACCGTAAATGGTGTCTCCCCTCGTTTGGTGAGGGGAGTTTTTGTTTGAGTGGCTCCACTTTTACGTGAGCGGCTGTCTCACGAAAGAGTGAGATGAAAAAGAAGGTTTGCTTTTACGTGAAAAGTTGTTCCACGAAAGAGTGAGCTAAAAAAACTACCCCACTTTTCCGTGGCAATGACCTTCATGGAAAAGTGGGACCCCCATTCGATTCGACGAAACAAAAAAGCTGCTCCTCTTTGATTGCGGGGCAGCTTTTTCATTCATTACATCACTTTTTCATCGTCAATCCAGACACTTGGTTTTGTGGTCACACAATCGATGTGGACTCCGGCTTCGTTGATTCCGCCGAATGGCTTGTTGCTTCCGAAAGCGATGTGGACGGTGCCGTAGACTTTTTCGTCTTCCAATACCACACCGGTGATTCGGGCAGCTGTGTTGGTGCCGATTCCGAATTCCGCAATAATTCGTCCGTTGCCGTCTCCAAGAAGGTCCAGCAGCTTGCGGCCCATTTCGCCGGACGCATCCACCAAGCGACCTTGTTCGATCGTCAAAACAACCGGCTCATCCACTTTTCCAAGTTGGGCGATACTGCCGTCGACGACAAATTTTCCGTTCGCGGAATCTTCCAACGGGGCGGTGTACGCTTCTCCAGAAGGGATGTTTCCTGCTTCCCCTTTGTTTCGGAAAATGCCCGTACTTGGAATGCCTTTGCGGCCGTTGATGGAAAACTCAACGGTTTCGCCGTCTTTTTCGATGCGGACAGAACGCCCTGTTTCAAGCAGTCCGGCAAAACGAGCTGTCAACTGTTCGACTTCTTCCGGGTCTGCAGTGATCGCGCCCTCTTCCAGCATATCCAACGTGATGCCCGGCATGGTGCCGATACGTGTGTCTTCTGCGGAGGCTTCTTTGCGGGCTTTTGTATGCGTGAGTGACGCTTTGGTGATGCACAGCGCGACATCCGCGGCTTTCATTGCAGCCGCAACCGAAACCGGCGGCTCTTCACCGGACGTGTAAATTGCCGGCATCTGTATCCACGCAACCTCATTTCCCAATGCTTTCCCGGCATTGTAAAAATGTTCCGCGATGGACGCCAACTCGTCATCCGTCACGATCAACAAACTTTCTGTTTCTTTTAAATCAAAATTATTTTGGAACACTTTTTTGGCGTTTTCTATGTAAGAAGCCATATGGTTCCTCCTTTTCTCTTTTCTTTATCGTACCATACTTTTTTTGTCAAACTCGAGCGTTTATTCGTTGTCGTCCTTTTTCTTACTTTGACTTGCTCCGTATGCTGCTCCGAAAGCAATACCCAACGCAATGCACACTCCCAAATTATCCAACAGCAGTCCGAAAACAACCCCAAAAGAAATCCCAAGCGCCATGCCAGACCCCATTGAAAATGACAACTGCTCTTTTTTCGGTTCTTTTTTCATTTCCGTCACTCCTCTTGTATTCCTTCTTTAGTATACAGAAAAACGTTTCCAGGTGGGATATTCTTTAAAAATGAAAAAACCCCCATCCACAATGGACGGGGGTTTTCCCTTATATAGATCTATATGGGCACTTGCTATAGCAAGTTGGTATTTCACTATGTGAACTCACTATAACATGTTTGGAAAAAGTTTCCAGTGAATTTTAAAAAATTCGCAATTCTGACAAACTTTTCGGATAACTTTGTCTTATTTAATTTTTTTCTTTCTTTTTTGCGTATCTTATTTATTTAAGATGACAGCGTCAAATCCTGCTCGTTTCAGCTCTCGAATCTGTGCTTCCGCATTCTCTATTTTTGAAAAAGCACCCGTTTGGACCCGATATAATTGTTTCTTCTTTGATTGGGGCGAGACATACGACACGCCCAGACTGGGACAGAGTGTTTGAACCACCGCTTCCGCCGCTTGATAAAATGTGTCTTCCCGGCTGTAGACAGCATGGTCTTCGCGGTTGTCGATAAAGCCGTATTCAAGAATCACCGTCCGGGTATTCCCGGTCAAGCGGTGCATGTAATACCAATCCTGTCCGGTGCTGTTCTTTTTACTGAACACGCGTCGAAACGGGATGCCGGCTGCTTTTGAAACCGCCCGGGCGAGGTCTTCCGCCATCTCCTTTCCTGCATAAATCGAATGGATGGCTTCCACTCCCCGTGCCTTCCCGTTGAATGCATTCCAATGGTTGCTGAGACAATAGTCGTACTTGTTTTTGATCTGCGCTGTACGCTGCGCCGGCTCCAATGTCGCATCGGTCGATCGAGTCAACGCCACATCGGCTCCCAATTCTCTCAAACGGGCATATTGGTAGATGCTGATTTTACGCGTCCACTCTTTTTCTTTTGTCCCGAATCCGACAGCTCCCGGATCTTTTCCTCCATGTCCCGCATCGATGATGAGTGATTTTTTCATCTTTGTTCTCCTCCTTGTTGTGCTTGTCCCGTTTCATTTTTCAATACCGGTAAAAAGTGACGCAGCTTGTGACCGATTTTTTTGCGGCGAGTGTACACCGTTTTGCGGATCACTCCATATTTCTCCGCCATCTCGGTCGATGTCAGCTGATGCAGTACCAAATCCACCAAGTACCGCTGCTCTGTTTCTGTCAGCAACGACAGCATACTGCGGACCAGTTCCCTCTCCACCTGGCTGTCTTCCACGGGGGACTGGTCATCCGGATACAACGTGTCGAATGTTTCCGGCAGTCCTGTTTCATGTTCGGTTTTCTTTTGCGCCTTTCGCAACAAGTCCAACAAGTGCCAGCGCACTCTTTGATAGGCATACCCGGCGAATGGATTCCGGCTGTTTGTGTGATCCACCGTTTCTGGATACGTTTCGTACGCTTCCACCAGTTTCATCAACCCATGTTGCGCATAGTCCTCGTAGTCCGGATGTGTGCGGAGGATTTCCAACCGCTTCATCGCTCCATAAACAATTCCAGCGTATTGTTCGAAAAACGCCGCTTCCTTTTCAGGTGTCAATCTGCGTTTCGTCATTTCTCATCGTCCTTTATGTTTGGTACAAGGCCTTGTTCTCCTTCATCCTACTTTGGGACAACACACTTTGACAAAACGCCAAACGTCCATGAATTGGCGCCGTATTCTCTGCTTTTTCCAATTCCGTTTCAAAAGCCCCCACTTTAGAATAAAAACAACTCTTTTCTCACTCTTTTTTTAATATAAAGTGGAGGTTAATCGGAAACACACAAGACAAAGTGAATAAAAATAAAAATCCGCTTGTATTTTTATGTGGGTATCGCTTACAATATTATGTGAAATAAATAACATGAAAAGGAGGCAGGTCACATGGTCGATTGTTTTGAAGAACGTCAACATGAGAAATTTTTCTTTAGGTGGAAGGAAGGCTTCACAAACCGTTCGTTGTTTTCCGATCGAAACGGGCACCGACTCTCTAAAGAAGATTATTTCAATGAGCCGATTCCTCATGAGCCACCGGCCGTATTTCCTGTGTATCACACAACGATAGATCCGTTGAAGATTAAAACCGATTTGTTGACGGAGGTGTTGGACATCAGTTTCGAATGCCCGCATATTCTGGTCAATGAAGACACGCTGTATATTTTGGATATCAGCGAACAAGATGCGACTTCTTACAACACCCTCGTCTTTCAACTGAAGGATGCGCCGTTGAAGACGAAAGAAACCTCTAAACAATTAATGGACCGGTATTTCGAACACAAACGGTTCCCGTATACGGTGAATAAGAAAATCCACAAGTACTTCGGATTTACCCAGCGGTGTCCCTACATTTCCGGGGAAACTGTCTTTGTTCCGGACCGCGGCACCAGTAAGCAACCAGCAAGTTGGTATGCAATGCATCACGTGCTGCATGCCACGTTTGAGTCCACTCTCAAGCAGACTGTTTTGAATTGCCGTATGCACCGCCAACTTGTGCTGCCGCTTGAAAAGGCGGCATTCAAACAACAACTGGTCCGTGTTGCGACGGTTTACCTGGCGCAGCGGAAAATGCGGGATGAGATGATGGCTCATGGAAATTATGTCCGTGTGCCGGAGTCGTATGGGTCTGAAAACATCATACATAAACAACTCAAGGAACAAGCATATCCGTTCTTTGAATACTCTTTTTATGACTTTCTCGATTACATCATCCACCGGGCGACCTCCAATGAGTTGGTCCGCATCCTGGAAGCGGAAAACCCCTATCTGGACGATCTTTCTGAGGAGTACAAGTTTCCTACTCTTGGTTGAAGGAAAACAGCGGTACAAAAAATAGGCATTCGCCCCTAAGGAGACGAATGCCTCTCTATGTTGTGGTTTAGTTGAACTCACCCGTAATCGGGTCCATCACCGACAGTCTTCCACTGCTCAAGTCGTACTGGTAAATGCCTGTCATATTGGAGATTTCCACATCGCCTTGCAGGTTGGAGTGGCGGATTTCCACTTGGTACAGGGTTGCATCCAGTTTGACCAAGAAAAACTGGTGCCCTTCCGCATCAAACGGCAGCTGGGAGATGACGGCTTCCAAAATTTGTTGTTCTTCTTCGTAAGGGTCGGTTTCTAACTCGTTAGTGGGTTCGGATGGGAACTCTGAGGATGGTTCGGTTTCTTCTGGCGGCGTTTCTTGCGGTTCAACGGACGAACTCGATGATTCTGGTTCCGTATCGGGAGTTTCTTCGATAGTTGATGTCTGAGAGGCGGCGTTTGGAGTGGACGGAGGTGTGCTTTCTTCTGCTGAGGGTTTTGTTCCTGATTCGGGAACTTCTGTTGCTGTTTCGGTTTCGATCTCGGGTGCGGCTTCTTCCGGCACAGTGTCCGACGGCGCTTCTTCATGGACGGCCGTCTCTTCCTGCGGGATTGCTTCTTCGTTTTCCGGTTCAAGAGCTGCCGTTTCGATGGTTTCAATCGGAGCAGGTTCATATACAACCGCCGCAAACAGCGCTGGACTTCCATAGAGGAAGCGGACCGAACTTTCTTGTGTTTGCTGCGCGACTTTTTCTATAGCGGGAGGCGGCAGTTCCACCTCGGAGCTTTCAACCGGTGAAGCCGTTGACGAATAGCCAAGCAGCAGCGTACTGAATAATAAGTAAAGCCAACCTTTTTTCATGACTTTTCCTCCTGTTCAGGAACGTTTATGAACTTTTTTGTTACCGCTTACTTTAACTATCTTTATTATATCATTCAGATATCTTTTTCCATAAAAAAACATCCTCTTGGTATATTTAAACAAAAGAGCCCCACTTGTCCGTAAGGTTGTTCGTTACGGACAAGTGGTCTTATCAGTTGTTGCTGTAGTGGTCGATTTCCGCACGTGAATGGCGGGTATTTTGGATGACCCGGTCGTAGTTACGTGAAGCGTAAGTGTAAAACAACACATCCACCACCAGGAACTGGGCGTGCAGCGAACTCGTTGCCGCGCTCCGGAGCTCTTCTTCTTTTGCCCGCACCGTCTGCAGAGAGACATCCACCTTCGACGCAATGGTGTTGCCGCCAAACCGTGTCAAGCCGATGGTGGTGCACCCGTTGTCTTTGGCAATCTGGACAATTTTGCTTACTTCTTTCGTTTCTCCGGAATTGGAGATGCCAAAAAAGACGGTGTTCTCATCGCTTCCCGCCAAAGCAGCCACAAGGTTGTGCGGATCGTTGGGACAAACGCAAGTCTTCCCGATGCGGCTCCATTTTTGGGCAATATTTTGCGCCACCAATTGGGAGGCACCGATTCCGAACACATAAATCACCGACGCTTTTTCCAGTGCATCAACAGCTGCAAACAATCGGTCTTTGTTCAAAATCGATACAGTATCCTGCATCGACTGGAAGGCATTCCCCAACAATTTATCCATGATGTCGTCAATCTTTTCATCCGCAGTGATGTCCGCATACCCTGTGGGACTGGTATGGCTGATTTCGCCGGAAACCATGACTTTCAACTGGGTGAAACTCTCCACTCCAAGGCGTTTACATAAACGGATGACCGTTGCGGCACTAGATTTTGCTTCTGTTCCAAGTTGGGAGGCCGTCATATTCACAATGGTTTCCGGTGAATGAAGGATCACTTCTGCAATTTTTTTCTCTGCTTTCGGCAAATCCTCCATGATACTGGCGATTCTTCCCAGCACATTATGTCCAGCCATAGGTCATTCTCCTCTGTTCATTCTACATAAAATTGAAATTTGTCGTCCGGGCCGATATAGTTCAACAACCCGACGGTTCCTTCTTTGAGATGAGCCAACACATTGACACGGTCATCTTGGGGCAACATTTTTTTCGTGATTTGGATTTCCCCCGCGTAGCGCCCGTATCGCACATTGTCTATCGTAACACATCCGACGGGTCTTTCGGTACAATATTTCGGCTGAATCACTTGGTCCTGCAACGTCAAACGGGATTCAGAAGCCCGGACGACATCCGCCGCCACATCGGGACGGTTGGCATGAACCGCATAAAAATTCTCCGGTAGCACCTCTTCATCCACCACCTCCACCGGCAGTTGGATAATCCGCTCCGTCACCCATTTCATCAATCGGCGCATGCTGGACGGGGCAAGAGAAATATCCCCAATGAACACCTCATCCACGAGGCAGTGGCGCATCAAATCCAAATAAGCTTCCAAAGGATCCATGTCCCGGTGTTCTTCCAAGGTCGGCAGCCCCGCATAAACTGGTCCGCGCTTTTCTCCGTCGCCGGCGATGAAGGCCATGACGGAAAAACCTTTCTCTTTCAAGTACCGGTTTCTTTCCAGGAAAAATTGGTGGTCCAACCCGGTGTTCTCCCGCGGGTAATAATTGTGGCAGACTGTCACTTGGGACAAATCGATGCCGGCTTGTTCCAATTCATTGCAGTAAGCTTCATCGATGGTGCTCGCGTTCAGCACCAAATGAAAGCGGCCTGCCAACTCTTTGATGTCTTCCATTGAAAACCCGAAATCCAGACGGATGACGCCTACTCCCTGTTGTGTCAAGAAATCGGAGAGCGCATCCTTTTCCAAACCGTACTGGCTGGCCGTGTTGGACGACACATCCACCATCAGTTCCATCTCCCAGTCTTTCATCAAACGAGTCACTTCCCGCAGCACATCCAACGTCTGGGAAGGATCGTCTTCAGGGATATGGAGGGAGGTGAACACTTTCCGGATTCCCGCTTCTTTCATTTCTTTGAGGAGGTGTTTGTTTTTTTCCGTTCCTTGTGATAAATACAATGACGCTCCTAACATGCTTTCGGCTCCTTTAATTGTTTGATTCAAAAAGAATAGTGCAGAACCCAACAGTTGGATTCTACACTATCCGGTCTTTTGCACCTTAGATATTCATGGCTTCTTCTACAGTCGGTTGGCTGGAATCATCTGCTTCAGACGGTTCCATCGCTTCAGCCGGTACTCCGAAGAAGTACGTGACGAGGAATCCGCCTGTGTAAGCTGCAAGAAGTCCTGCAACATATGCCCACCACAAGCCGTCCACAATCAATGGAATCAAGGCCACACCACTTGGACCAATTGCGCTGGCACCGACGCCGCCGATTGCTCCGATGACCGCTCCGCCGATACCGCCGCCGATACATGCTGTGATGAAGGCACGTCCGAGTGGCAAGGTTACTGCGTAAATCAACGGTTCACCGATACCAAGAATTCCGACCGGCAAAGCTCCTTTAATCATGTTGACCAATTGTTTGTTTCTACGTGCTTTCACCCAAAGGGCAATAGCTGCTCCCACTTGTCCGGCACCCGCCATCGCCAAAATCGGCAGCAACTGGGTGGAACCGGTCTGTGCAATCATTTCGATATGAATCGGTGTCAAGATTTGGTGCAAACCGAACATCACCATCGGCAAGAACAAGCTGCCCAAGATGAAACCGGCTACTGCTCCTCCGATTTCAAGGACGGTTGTAATGAAGCCGACCAACCCAGAGGAAATCGCACCTGCCAAAGGCATGATGATGAAAATGGTGAACAATCCGACAGCCAGCAGTGACAGCGTCGGCGTCACAATGATGTCCACTGCGTTCGGCACCACTTTGCGCAACTGTTTTTCCACTACAGACAAAATCCATACAGCTGCGATAACACCAAGGATTCCACCCTGTCCTCCAGCCAAATCTCCGCCTGTGAAGATGTTTGGAAGAGGCATTTCCGGGTTCATGTTCGTCAAATAAATGATACCACCGATGATCCCGCCGAGACCTTCCGTTGCACCGAAGACTTTCGCTGCGTTGATCCCTACGTAGATGTTTAGGTAACCAAATAATCCTGATTGAATAATACCTGCGACCATGACAAAGTATTGCCATCCGGCTCCTTCAATGGTTCCGGCTGTTAAAAGGTTGGTAAAGATGGATGCGATTCCGCCGATGATTCCCGATCCAACGAATGCTGGAATCAATGGAATGAAGATGCCCGCGATAGAACGCAGCACCCGTCTGAGCGGCGTATCGTGTTTTTTCTTCTGTTTGGCTTTGTTCTCAGCTGCCCGTCGTTCCGCTTCTTCTTTGCCTGTCTTAAATTGATTGACATCTGCACTCGGTGCCGCTTCCGTCTGCATCTCCACACCGGCATTTTTCGCCATTTCCTGCGCAACCTTCACAGACAACCCCGGTCCCAAAATGACTTGCAGGGTATCTTGGTTGACCACCCCTAAGACTCCGTCAATCTGTTTCAATTTGTCTTCGTGGACTTTGCCTTCGTCCCGAATCGTCAAACGAACACGGGTCATACAGTTGACTACATTGTCCACGTTTCCAGGACCTCCGATTTGCTCGTATATTTGACGAGCGAGGACTTTTTCGTCTTTGTTTGCCATTTCGTTTTCCTCCTTATTGTGCTTCCTTAACCCACTCGATGCGACTGGTAATGCGTGTGTTTTCCCTCCTTTACGATTGTTTGATTGCTTCTCTCACGAAACCGTCCGCTTCTTCCAGACGGGTTTCGGCTGTTTCCTTGTCCACATCCGTCAAGTACATCACGATAGCGGTCTTGACGTGGTGATCCGCTTTTTCGAAGTACTCAGCGGCTTCTTCATAGGTGCAGCCGGTCGCTTCCATCAAAATGTTTTTCGACCGTTCTTCCAATTTGATGTTGGAAGGCTGCACATCGACCATCAAGTTTTGGTAGACTTTCCCGATGCGTACCATGGATGCCGTCGACAACATGTTCAACACCAATTTTTGAGCTGTTCCTGCTTTCAACCGGGTGGACCCGGTCAAGACTTCCGGACCGGCATCCACTTCAATCGCAATGTCTGCGTACTGGCTCATTTTGGCGTTTTTGTTGCACGAAAGAGAGACCGCGGTTGCGCCTGTTTCTTTAGCGTATTCCAACCCGCCGATTGCGTAAGGCGTCCGTCCGCTGGCGGCGATTCCAACGACTGTGTCCTTTTCGTTCAACGACAAAGCACGCAAATCGGCTTTCGCCAATTCTTTGGAGTCTTCCGCCCCTTCCACCGCATCAATCATCGCCTTTTGACCGCCTGCGATGAGGCCGCGCACCATATCCGGGCTGACGCTGAACGTCGGCACACATTCCGCCGCATCCAACACACCCAACCTTCCGCTGGTTCCGGCGCCCATATAAATCAACCGTCCACCCTGTTGGAAGGACGCCACAATGGCGTTGACCGCATCTGCAATTTCCGGCAGCGCCTCTTTTACGGCCGGCGCCACTTTTTGATCTTCTTCATTCATCGCTTGCAAAATTTCTTCTATTGATAACGTATCCAATTCCATGGTGACTTTGTTTCGTGTTTCCGTGGATAAATGGTTCAACTTCTCCACACGCTCACTCCTTTTTGTGTTTCCTTGCTTATTTACCTACAGTATAATGTAATCGCTTTCGGATTTCAACATAAAATTTTATTTGTTTTGTTTTATTTATGAAATATTTTTTCTGAGTATATACAAAAAGCTGCACGACGGATGAATGCCGTGCAGCTTCGTTGGTTTAATGAATGCCTTCTTTTTCCAGCCATGTGTAGAACTCCCGTTTCTGTTTTCGGCGTAAAGCGGCTTTTTTAATCCACCCTTTTTCCGGCGAAAACAGGAATGCCAGCAAACACGTGACTCCGGTGACGACCGCCGCCATTCCCGCCAAGGAAGTGTCCAGCAGAAAAGCCAACTCGATGCCGATCAAGCTGTTGATGACAGCCGCCAGGACGGCGATGCCGATCATCTGTTTCAACCGGTTCGTGAGCAAGTAACCGGTCAATGCCGGTCCGACCATAAAGCCGACCACTAAGATTGACCCCACCGAGTCGTACGCTCCCACAGCGGTGAGTGAAACCAGCGTCATCAGACCGTAATGCAGCAGCGCCGGTGAAAATCCGACCGCCGCCGCAAATGCGGGATCAAACGTCGTCAGCTTCAACTCTTTGTAAAACACCCCGATGAAGGCGGCGTTCAATGCCAAAATCACGGACATGGTCCACAACGATTTCGGACCCAAATCCATTCCGAACAGCGTCAACCTTCTGAACGGCGCAAAGGCCAGCTCCCCCATCAACACGGAGTCCGCGTCCAAATGCACATCTCCGGCGTACCGGGTGATCAAGATGATGGCGATGCTGAAAAAGAGCGGAAACACAATGCCGATTGCGGTGTCGTTTCCCAACAGCTTGGTGCGTTGGAGCGTTTCAATCAGCCAGACGGTGGCCACGCCCATCAAGGTGGCGCCGATCATCAACAGCGGCGAATTCAAATCTTGTGTGATGAAAAACGCCAGCACAATGCCCAATAAAACAGTGTGCGTGATGGCATCCGACATCATGGTCAAACTGCGCAGCACCAAAAACACTCCCGGAAGCGCGCAGGCCACCGCCACAATGACGGCGATCAATCGAATTTCAACCAACATACTCGTTCGCTTCCTTTCTCGTTTGTAATTGTTGTGCGTATTTCTGTTTGCGTTTTTTCTGTTCCAACTGTTTCATCAGCAGGCCGCGTTTCGGCGCAAACAAAAGACTCGCCATCACAAAAATACTCAGCACGACGACAATGGTCGGGCCTGTGGGAATCTGGTGTCCGATGGAACTGAGCGTGGTCCCAATCACTCCTGAAAGGAACCCGAACAAACCGGACAGTCCCATCACACCACTCAACCGGTCGCTCCATTGACGCGCCGCGACAGACGGTCCGACCACCAACGCACTCATCAAGATGACGCCGACCGATTCCAGTCCTAAAATGATGACGACAACCATCATGCCGGACAACAGAAACTCCAACAGCGTGCCTGAGAACCCAAGTGTCTGCGTGAAGACCGGGTCAAAGGTGTACGCTTTGAATTCTTTCCAAAACAGCCCCACCACCAACAGCAGGACCGCTCCGATGCCGGCAATGGTTTGAACGTCTTGGATGAGCATCGCCGACGCCTGCCCGTAAATGAACGTATCCAACCCGGCCTGATTGGCGTTCGCGCTGCCTTGGATATGCGTCAACAACACCAAACCCAGTCCGAAAAAGCTGGAGAGGATGAGCGACAAAGCACTGTCAAATTTCACGACACGTTTGCGGCTCATCCATTGAATCAATGCCGTAGCCGCCAATCCACTGGCCGCCGCTCCCAACATCAAGACCACCCATTCTTTCCGGCCGATGAGCAGGAACCCAATCGCGATTCCCGGCAGTGCGGCGTGGCTCAACGCGTCCCCCAAAAGACTCTCTCCCCGGATCGTGGCATAGGTGCCGATCACTCCGCTCAACAATCCCAGGAAACCTGTTCCCAAAGCGACCACTTGAAACGTGTAATCGGTCAGTAAACTGATCAGTTGGTCCATCATCTTTCACTCACCCCTGATTGGACAGTTTGTTCTTTGCGGTATGTTTCTTCAATATTCCCTTCTGTGAAGGTGATTTCTGTGGGGCCGGCCGCAATGATCTGCCGGTTCAAAAACACCACTTCGTCAAAATACTCTTCCACTGTCTGCAGATCGTGGTGCACCACCATGACCGTCTTGCCTTCCAGAACCAGCTCCCGCAGCAGCTGCATGATGATCCGTTCGGTTTTGATATCCACGCCCGCCAGCGGTTCGTCCAAAATGTAGATGTCCGCCTGTTGCGCCAAGGCCCGCGCCATGAACACCCGCTGCCGCTGCCCGCCGGAGAGCTGACTGATTTGACGGTCTTTGAATGCTTCCATGCCCACTTTTTCCAACATTTCTTCCGCCAGTTGGATGTCGTGTTTTCTCGGCCGCTTAAACCAGCCGAGGTGTCCGTACCGGCCCATCACCACCACATCCAACACGGTCGTCGGGAAACTCCAATCCACCGAACTCTTTTGTGGCACATACGCGATGGCTTTCTTCACTTCCGAGTAAGCCGCATCCGTTTTTCCGGCCGCAGAAAAGGACACGCTGCCCGCCACCGGTGGATGCAGGTCCAACATCGCTTTGATCAACGTCGACTTCCCTGCGCCGTTTGGACCGATCAGCGCCGTCAACTTGCCTTTATAGATGTCTGCCGAGACATTCCACAAAACCGGCTGGGACTGATACGCCACAACTACTTGATTCAATGAAATTGCTATTTGAGTCATCTGTTTCATCCTTCTTTCTCTTTATTTCAGTGCGTCCACAATCGTGTCGATATTCGAACGGTACATTTTCACATACGTTTCTGCGTTTTGCGCTGCATCCCCGAGGGCATCCGAGAACAACTCCCCGCCGATGGTGACTTCCCATCCGCGTTGCTGGACCGCTGCTTGGAGGGATTCGATGGTGCGGGTCGGCACCGAGCTTTCCACAAAGACCGCTTTGATCCGATGGTCTGCCACGAACTGCGCCAAGTTGCTCACGTCGCGCGTGCCGGCTTCCGTCTCCGTGTTGAGTCCCTGCAGGCCGATGACGTCAAATCCGAATGCTTCCCCGAAGTAATGGAAGGCGTCATGGGCGGTAATCAAATAGCGACTTTCTTCCGGTACTTCTTCGATACGGGCGGCGATATATGCTTCCAGTTTGTCCAACTCTTTTTGGTACCGCTCGTTGTTCGCCCGGTAGTCTTCTGCGTGTTCCGGGTCGATGACGCTCAACTTTTCTGTAATGTACGCGGCGGAGTGTTTCCAGTTTTCCACGCTGAACCAAATGTGCGGGTCATATGCTTCCGCAGAATCATCCGAAGCCAACAGATTTTCTTCCGGGATGCTTTCTTCGAGCACCAGCACGTCTTTCCCCTGTTGGTCCAGTCCTGAAAACACTTCCCCCAGCTGGGCTTCCAAATGGAGTCCGTTATGCACGACCACATCGGCTTCCATCATATCGATGACATCTGAAGCGGTGGCTTGATAACCATGGGGGTCCACACCCGGCCCCATCAATCCTTCCACCTGCACATGCTCTCCGCCGATCTGCTCCACCAAATCGGTGATCATCGTTGTGGTTGTCACAATCTGCAAAGCATCGGTATCCTCTTCCCCGGCTTCTGTCGCGGTCCATTGGCAGCCTGCCAGAAAAACGGCCACCATCCCGATTAAAAGAAAAGCTCTTTTTTTCATCATTGGTCTCCTGCTTTCCGTTATTTTAATTCTATTTTTAGACTAGACTAAAAATAGAATAAAGTCAAACTAAACCTACCTATTCTTGGAAAGTTGTTTTCGGTGGGGTATACTGGATATGACAAGTACTCAAAAGGAGCGAGTCAATGACGCCCAGCAAAGAAGATTATTTAAAGACGATCGTGGAACTCGGCGGTGAAAACCAAGTGGTGAACAACAAGCAGTTGGTTCAGGCTTTGCAAGTTTCCGCTGCTTCCGTGACCGATATGAACGCGAAATTATTAAAAGAAGGCTTGATCACCCACATTCCTTATAAAGGGGTTCAAGTGACCGAGAAAGGATTGCGGATTGCCAACCAGTTGATCCGCAAACACCGGATTTGGGAAGTGTTTTTGGCTGAAAAACTCGGCTATGACTGGAAAGAAGTGCACGCGGACGCCGATCGGTTGGAACACGTGTCATCCGACCTGTTGATTGAACGCCTCTTTCAGTTCTTGGGAGAACCGGAAGTCGATCCCCACGGCGGGAAAATCCCCAACCAGGACGGCACAACGGACAACGCCTCTTTCTGCCAATTGATTGACTTGGGTATTGGAGAGCCGTTCTTGGTAAAAGAAGTGGACGATGACACGGATTTATTGGAGTACTTGACCCAAAAAGGCATCCAGCTCGGCGCGCACTTCCGCCTGGTTGACAAAGAACCTTACGAAGGTCCGCTCACATTGGAATCCCCGGACGGTTCAAAGACCATTCTAGGATACAAAGCCGCACTCAATATATTCGTCGAAAAGATGGAAGATTAAGCAGGTCCCTGTCTCTATGGAGGCAGGGACTTTGTTTGCATTGATGATGAGAGGGAGTCTCAAGGCACTTATTGCTTCCGCTCACGAATTATTTGCTTCGAGAACGGGTCTCAATGGAGTTATTCCTGACTTTTTCAAAATAAGTCGCTTGAGAGGCCCCATACCTATGCAAAAAGCCCTCCTGCACGCGCAGGAGGGCTTTTTCAGCTCATGAGCTCATGTTTAATTGTAGTACAAGTTTTCAGTGGCATACACCGGGTCGTTGGTGACATCAATGCCGAGTTTCTTCAATGTCTGCTCGTTTTCGCGGCTGAGGATGGCCGTGGAGTGTGCCTGTGCCCCTTCCAGATTGCCCAGCTGGTTGTACGCCAACGTCGCGGTCGGGTTGGTCACTGCACTGATCGCCAATGCGATCAACAACTCGTTCGCGGTCAACGTCGGAACCCGGCTGTGGAGTTCGTCTGTTTTCAAGCGTTGGATGGTTTCCAAAATCATCGGCGCCAACAAGTCGATTTCATCCGCAATGTTCGCCAGTGCTTTCAAACTGTTCAAAATCGCAGCGGCGGATGCATCCATCAACGGTGTGGTCCGGCCGGTGATGAGTTCGCCATTCGGCAGTTCCATCGCAATGACCGCCTGCAAGTTGGAACTTCCGATGCGTTCTTGTACTTCCAGGGCATAGTCGCGTGCCGGGATAACCGGAACACGGTCTTCTTTTTTCAAATCGGTCTCTTCCAAAATCACTTGCATCCGGCGCAGCGTCTCATCGTCCGCGGTGCCTTTTTTGTAGTCATTTTCCACGGCAAAGGCGCGGCGGAGAATTTCTTGTTTGGCAGCGTCTTTTACCACTTCGTCATCGGTGATGCCGGTTTTCAAGCGGTTGACGCCCATGTCGGTCGGAGACAGATACACGGATTTTTTGCCGGAAATTTTTTCAATGATGCGGCGGATCACCGGGAACATTTCCATGTCGCGGTTGTAGTTGACCGCCACTTCACCGTACGCTTCGTAATGGTAGTTGTCGATCATGTTGACGTCTTTCAAGTCGACGGTGGCCGCTTCATACGCGATGTTGACCGGGTGTTTCAACGGCAGGTTCCATACCGGGAAGGTCTCGAATTTGGCGTAACCCGCTTCTCTTCCGCGTGCGTATTCATGGTACAGCTGGTTCAAGCACGTAGCCAGTTTTCCGCTGCCTGCTCCCGGAGCGGTCACGACCACAATCGGTTTGGTCGTTTCGATGTACGCATTTCGCGCAAACCCGTCTTCTCCCATGATGGCGTCGACATTCGTCGGGTACCCTTCGATGGAACGGTGCGTGTACACCTTGATGCCGCTTCGTTCCAATTTGCTCATGAAAATTTTGACGTTCGGCTGGTCTTGGTAACGGGTGATCAGCACGCTGTTTACCGGAATGCCGTATTCCCGGTATTCATCAATCAACCGCAGCACGTCACGGTCATACGTGATGCCGTAATCTCCGCGGATTTTGTTGCGTTCGATGTCGCCGGCGTAGACGCAGATGATGATTTCCGCTTGGTCTTTCAACGTGGCCAACAACTTCATTTTCGCGTCTTCGTCAAACCCCGGAAGCACGCGCTTGGCATGCATGTCTCCAATTAGTTTGCCGCCGAATTCCAAGTAAAGTTTGTCAATGTTTTCCACTCGTTCCAAAATATGGGCGGATTGTTCGTGTAAGTATTTCTCTGTATCAAAGCCGATTTTTTTCATATTTCCTCCTGGTTGCACTTTTTTGTTCACTTGTTCGCAGGATGCCCCCTTTAAATCATACTTAACTATTATAAATCTTTAAGTGAATTTAACAAGTGGCCTGCGCCAGAAACTTCCTTTTTAAGAGCTACCTGTCCGAAAACTCCTGCAGCGCACGGTTCACATACGCCACCGGCAGACCGATGACGTTCGGGTAATCTCCGTGGATTTCCGCCACCCACAACGCAGCTTCTTCTTGGATGCCGTACGCACCCGCTTTGTCCATCGGGCTTCCGGAAGCCACATACTGTTTCATCTCCCGGTCCATCTGTTCATTCCACTCCAAAAAGCGGACCTCTGTTTCCACCGACCGGGACACCACTTTCTCTCTTGTTTGAATGCTGAAACCCGTCAACACCGCATGCGACCGGCCTGCATACGAACGCAACATCGCATACGCTTCTTCTTCGTCTTTCGGCTTGCCCAAAATTTGGTCGTCCTGCACGACAATGGTGTCCGCCCCGATGACCAGCGCACCCGGATGGGTGTCCAACACTTTTTTTGCCTTCTCTTCTGCTAGGTGTTCCACCAATGTTTTGGCGCGTTCAAGAAACGGTTCTCCGCCGCCATTTGCCATGACGCGCTCTTGGATGGTCCGCTCGTCAATGTCCGCGGCTTCCACCTCAAACTCTTTGATTACCTGCTGCAACAGCTCTTTTCTTCTCGGGGATTGACTGGCTAATATAACTTTCTTCATTTCCTGCCTCTTTCTTTTTTCCTCTATTGTACGCTCTCCATGAAAAAAATGTCACGGATTCCGACTGAAAAAGTTTGCGTTTCATCATTTCGAAAATGTGTGCTATTTTTATAGTTGTGAGGAGGAATAAACATGTCACTTATAGAACGCATACAAGCTTATTTAGAAACGTACTACCCTCAATTGATGGAAATGGCCGATGAAGACGGCGGGCATTATTTCGAACACCGCTGCCTCTTCGGCCACCACCCTTCCCTGGTGGCGGTGACGGTGGACAGAAAGGTACAGACCATCACCCTGCAGGTCATGATTGGAAAATATTTTGACTGCCATGAATCGGAACTCGATGTGTACCGAACCGTCAACGAGTTGAACAAAGACTACAAATTTGCCAGTTTTTCAGAAATCGACGGCGCTTTAAATTTGGAATACCACTTGTTGGTGGACTCGTCGGGCGAAGAGATTCCGCCGATCATCGAGCATTTGTTGCTTCTGACGGCAGCCGCCAATGACATCACCGGCGCGAATGTCTCGTTCGACTTCGCTTTGGACGAATAAGAAAAGAACCGCCCCAGTCACCGAGACAGTTCTTTGTGAAGCTTTTGGGATTTCTCCAATACTTTCAACGCCGTGTTGTAATTGCGGATGGTGAAGTATGGGTAACACTCTTTTTTCGCCAGTTTGGAGTATTGGGTTTTGTAGTATGCTTTGCGGTCTTTGAAAGCCGAAGACCAAAAGATCATCCCGTATTTGCAGTAAATCTGTTCGTATTGGGGATCTAGTTCGCCGATTTCCTGCAGCGCTTTGTCAACGGGATAGTTGTGGGTCAAAAAGAGGACGTTGTGCCGCCAGTCTTCATTTTTTCCCCACCACTCCGGTGCTTCCTCCAATGCTTTTTTATAATAAGCAAACGGAATCGCTGTATACGAAATCTTCATATCGAATGTTTTGTGCAATCGTTTTTCTACATACGGTTCAAACAAACACTCAGAGGAGTCATAAATCACGCAGCCCGTGTTGCCGACCGTTTTCACTTTGGAGGCACCCAAGGCCGCATACATCTCTTTCAGTTCTTCCATGGAAACTTTTTTCTTCCCCCCGACATTGATGCCGCGGAGAAAGCCCACACACAGCATCTCACTCCCTCCTCCCTGCACTTTCCTTCACCCTTATCATACACCGGCAGCTCACGAATTAAAACGATTTCATTCTGTGTTTCGATATTTGTCATAAAAACGCAATTGACATCGTTTCATTTGAAACGTAAGATTGGAGTGCTTAAATAAAGTGAAAAAGAGGGGAAAAATGAATCGTATCAAACAAATAAGGCTGCTTTTCTCATTGTTGGGAGTTATGTTGATCGGGGTTGCTATCGCATTTCTGCGTATCGCTGACTTGGGAACCGATCCCTTTTCAACCTTGAACTTGGGCATCCATTCATTGACGGGCATCCGTTTCGGTACCTTGAATATTTTATCTAACTTAGTCGGTCTCATCATTGTGTTTTTCACTGCACGCCGTTTCATCGGCTTGGGAACAGTGCTCAGCATCCTTTTGGTCGGAAACATTTCTGACTGGGTCTTGGCCCTTTTCCAGTCACAGTTTGGAGATGTGTCTTCATTCTGGCTCCGGCTCCTCCTGGCGGTGATCGGAATCGTGGTTGTAGCGATGGGAGCGTCGTTGTACATTGCTGCAGATTTGGGTGTGTCACCAGTGGATGCATTGCCGATCATCCTCGAGGAAAAATCTAACGGCAAGATTTCATTCCGGGTGGCGCGAGTGACATTGGATGTTCTCTACACCGTTCTCGGTTTTTCATTCGGAGCGACCGTCGGCATCAGCACCGTCATCACCTCCTTCTTCTTAGGACCGTTGATGCATTTCTTCCGAACTCGATTCCAACGTGCGTTCGACCGGTTCAACGCCCCCTCTTCGACCATTCATTAAACGATTCGATTCGCAAAGA
Source organism: Atopococcus tabaci DSM 17538 (assembly GCF_000429585.1). GTDB lineage: Bacteria > Bacillota > Bacilli > Lactobacillales > Carnobacteriaceae_A > Atopococcus > Atopococcus tabaci. The sequence goes on along the minus strand of NZ_AUCD01000003.1, from coordinate 30,448 downwards.
TTCCTGGACGCAGATGCGCCCGGGAATCTTTTTTTCTTCTTGCGTTCTCTTCTTTCCTCCAGTACAGTGGGAACAGCACTATAAGGAGGACAGGGAATGATTTATCAACTGTATGTAACCCTGAAAAACGTGGGAATTCCTGTCTGGCGGCGCCTACAGGTTGACGGCAGCATGACCTTTCAAGAATTCCACCAAGTCTTGCTGGTCGCTTTCGACTGGACGGGTACCCACCTGCATGATTTTGAAATCTACAAATCAAGCGGCAAACACATCAAACACCTGCGAATCGGCAGCGCAGAAGATGCGGAAGAATCTGAATTTTATCAAATGAAACAGATGGAATCCTTAAAAGAAGAATTCACCAATGAGCTGATTTTCCACGACATCGTGGACGACTACCTGAAAAACGCCGCACGCGACCATTTCCATACTGCGTTCAACGAAAGGAACAACGGGTTCGGTCACTTGTCCTGCCGCCAGTTTCCCCGGACGCTCGATGAAGAAACCACCCTGTTGTCGGAATGGTTGAAACAAAAGAACGACTCTGTCTTATTTACGTATGACTTCGGGGAGAATTGGTCGCACGTCGTGGTGCTGGAAAAGGTGATCGAACACGACTCTTTCCTTCCCCTTCCAGTCTGCATCGACGCGGAAAACAATACTCCTGACGAAGACAACCGCAGCGGACTCATTTTGTTGAACGATGACCAAGAAAGCATTGTAGACGCAATCAATAGTGAGCTGCACGAAGGACCGCCGTGGCGCGGGGCACCAGTTGGAGAACAATAAAATCGATCAGACATACCATGTCCATCGATGGCTCCTCAACGCAATTAATTCCTTAAGAAGCAAATAACTCGTCTGAGAATGGTTCTCAGACGAGTTATTTCTATTATCCCTTGAATCATTCCTCCGAGAACGCTTCTCAAGAGAATTAATCGGACGACTGATGATTTATTTCACCTGAGAGAAGGAATCAAGTCAATAAAACGGTACTCTCTTTATTTATTTCTTCCGAGACAAGATTCTCTTCACCCTTCTCCAAAATCCGACAAAAACGCCACGACATTCTGCTCGTTTTTCATCCGTTGCAGCAACTCCGTTTGGTCCATCAACCGGTGGACATAGGCGAAAAATCCTTTGGCGTCGTTGTTTTTCAAGTCTTCTTTTCTTACCGCCACTAAAAAGAGGACAGACACCGATTCGTTCCCCCACTGAATGGGTTCCTTCAACGTCATGCAGCTGATGGTCGGTTGGTTGACATAAGCGGAGTCACCGTGCGGAAGGGCAATCCCTTTCCCGATGGCCGTCGACGCCCGTTCTTCACGTTCCAACACGGTGTCGAGATAAGGTTCTTCCACGTAGCCGCGGCGGATGATTTCCTGGCACATAAACGTCAGCGCTTCTTCCCGCGTTTCAAATTCTTTTTGCAAATGAATCAAAAATGGCTGCGAATAATCCAGCAAGGAAAAAGAAGACGGCATTTCCGCTGAAAATGTCTGTTCCGTCAATTCCAACATATCGCTGACTTTATCTAGTTCTTCTTCATGCAGCAGCGGAGAAATCATCAGCACAGGAGTTTCCGCCACCTCCAAAGGTAAGGTGGTCAGGATGAACGCCAACGGATGGGTCCGTACGAAAGTATCCACCTCGTCTTCCGACAGAGTGACGGTGCGCTCGATTTCAGGAAAGCGACTTTCAATCTTGGCCTGAATGAACGCCGATACTCCCACGCCGTAGTGGCACACAATGCCGACTGCCACCTCACGAGTCTCGGAGACTTTCTGCCTTTCCAAAGCGCCTTGAAAATGAACCGTCAAATACCCGATTTCTTCTTCCGGCAGACTCCGCTGTTCGTTTTTCCAACTGCTTTCCACGACACTTTGGATGAAATAAAATAGGTGGACATATTCTTTTTTGATTTCTTTTAATAAAGGATTGGAGATGACCAAGCCGTTTCCCAGACGAGATGCGGTGGTGGTCAGATGCAGCATCAAGTTTTCCCGTAACAACTGATCTTGGTCCAAAGGCAGTTTGAACAGGTCCGCCACTTCTGAAATCAGCTGCTGCACCAACTCTGCGACCCATTGAGGATGAGAGTCGTCCTGTGTCTGGTCTGCATGCCTACTTTGAAAATGCAAGGCTAGGTACGTGAGTTCATTCACTGGAAAACGAACGGCGATCTTTTCTTCAATGGTTTTGGCCAATTGGGCAGCCCATTCATAAAAGACTGTCTCTCGTACGCTGGTCACTTTTTCCTTCGGCAGTTCCACCGGCTGCTTCAGGTGCAGGCGCTTGACTGTAAACAACATATGGAGTTTCAGTCCTTCCAACTCTGTTGAATTGAACTGCACATCATGTTTCCGCATCAACTGGTCAAAGGCCTCTTCCACAACGGAAATTTCTCCGGGTTCAAAAAACTGAAACAGCATTTTTTCCTTTGAGCTGAATGTGCTCAACTGCTTCACTGTGTGAGACAAGAGAGCCCGCTTCCCTACTTCCGTTCCTTCAATGGTTGTACCGGCACTTTGAATCGACCGGACGGTTAGTTGATAAGGTCTGCAAATCTCTGCCAACGCCTTCAAGTCCTGGCGAATCACAGGTGCAGACACATAGTGCTCTCGGGCTAAAGAGTCGATAGTGAGGGGCGTTTTGGACATCAACAACTGGTACAAGACAAACAACTGCCGCTCTTCCGCTTCCAACGGTGTGGTGCGTTCCAGCTCCCAGCTCCACCTCATCAATTCTTTCCACTGTTCTGGTTCGCATACCAAACGCACGCCGGTACCCGGCTTGCGTTCCACCGGCGGGAAGCCTCTCTCTTCCAATTCCACCGAAAAAGATGCGAGATCGTTCCGCAGTGTACGAACAGAGCAACCCAACTGTTCTGCCAGGCTCTGCATCGTCTCATACTGTCCTTTTTGATCGATCAGCTGTTTCAACAGCTGTATTTTACGCTTGTCCATCGTCTGCCCCCCTTTCCATTCTTTGCAGCAAAAAAAGCATCCTCCGCATGAAAGAATTCCCTTTCATTATACGGAGAATGCCCGAATGATTCAATTTGATTTTGTTAAGAGACGGTCTTCAACAGCTCATAAGCGTCCGCTTTTGTTTCCACGCTCAACAAGTCTTCCCGGAACTGATCGTCCATCAATCGACGAGACAACATTTGCAAAATCTTCAAGTGAGCGTCATTTTGGTTTTCTTCCGGAACCGCAATCATGAAAACCAATTTGGCCGGCGTGCCGTCCAAACTGTCCCAGTCGACGCCTTCCAGTTTGCGCCCGAATACCACGCTCGGTTCTGTCACCGCGGACGATTTCCCGTGAGGAATGGCGATGTTCATGCCGATTCCGGTTGTGCTCTCCGCTTCACGGGTGAGGATCGCTTTTTTAAATTCGTTCGTCGAAGTGACGCTTCCGTGTTGAACGAGTTTGGCGATCAATTCATCCATGACGCCTTCTTTTGTGTCGTTTTCCAAGTCCAGTTCAATCAAGTTGGAAGTCAAAATATCAGTCAGTTGGTTGATCTCTTTCGTTTTGGATGGCGAGGCAGGTGCCGGCACCACTTCTGTACTGCCGCGGGTTTCGACCGGAGCAGCGGTTTCCGCAACCATCACTGGTTCTTCGATGTCTTTCTTCAACACTTTGAGCAACAGCATGGTCACAGCCACTCCGACCGCTACCGCCACAAAGAACATCAACACGTTGTCCACTGCTCCAAGAACCGCCACAATCGGTCCGCCGTGCGCCACTCGGTCCCCGACACTTCCCAGAGAAGCCACGACCGCTCCGGCCATTGACCCAACCACGATGCTCGGGATGACACGCAACGGGTCTTGTGAAGCAAACGGGATGGCGCCTTCCGTGATGCCGAAGAGTCCCATCGTGAAGCTCGCTTTCCCGGTTTCTCTTTCGCCCTGCGTGAATTTGTCTTTCATCACCAAGGAAGCCAGTCCAAGCGCAATCGGCGGAATACAGATAGCGACCGCGATTGGTCCCATGATTTCATAGTTTCCTTCCGCAATCATCCCCGAACCGAACAAGAACGCCACTTTATTGAAGGGTCCGCCCATGTCGATGGCAATCATGGCGCCAAGGATCATTGCCAACAAAATGCTGCTGGCGCCCTGCATACCTGCCAGCCAGCCCGTCAACATTTCGAAAAATGCCGCAATCGGCTGTCCGATCAGTAAGATAAACAACAGTCCCACCACAACAGACGAGAGGATCGGAATAAAGATGATCGGCATCACCGACTGCATCGCTTTCGGAACCTTCGCCCGTTTCAGCCACAAGGCCACGTATCCTGCCAAGAAACCGGTGATGATGCCGCCGATGAAGCCGGCCCCGGCTTCACTTCCGTAAAAGCTTCCGTCCGCTGCGATAAAGCCGCCGATCATTCCAGGCACCAATCCTGGACGGTCTGCGATACTGTAAGCAATGAATCCCGATAGAATAGGAATCATGAGTGACATCGCTACGCCGCCGATGGAATTCAGCGCGGCCCAGATGGTTCCTTCAGGGATAACGATGCCTTCCGGTGTCGCTTCCCCGCCGATCGTCAACGCAATCGCAATGAGCAGTCCACCGACGACCACGAACGGCACCATGTAAGAAACCCCGTTCATCAAATGACGGTAAATCGGATTCTCCCGGTCTTTGCTTTGTGTTTGAGCCGGTTCCTGCGCCACGTTGGCTTCTCCGTACACTTTCGCATCTCCATTCACAATGCGTTGGATCAATTCTTCTGGATTTCGGATTCCTTCCTGCACCCCAACGTTGACCAGGCGTTTGCCTTGGAAACGGGATTTGTCCAAATTCGTGTCCGAGGCAATGATGATGCCGTCCGCCTCCCGGATTTCTTCATCTGTTACCGCGTTCTCCACCCCGATGGAACCGTGCGTTTCGACTTTGATGTCGATGCCCATTTTCTCCCCGGCTTTTTGGATATTCTCTGCAGCCATGTACGTATGGGCGATGCCGACTGGACAAGCCGTCAACGCGACAATCTTTGCTTTCTTTTCTGCCATGTCTCTCACCTTTCCTTTTCTTGTTACTCTTATTGTATCCCTTTTCATAAGGTTAGAAAAAAAGGATTCTGCCAGAGATGCGGCAAAAATGATTTAATTAAAAAACTCTTCGCGAAGGTATATCTGTCGCAAAGAGTTTTTCTTTCTTATTTCGTGAGTTTTTGAATTTCTTTTTCCACCGTCTCAAATGGGTTCGATCCGCATGGGTATTCGATGGCGTAGTGGATGTCTTCAGGGAAAACCTCCATCACATCAAACATTGGCACATCGCCCTCGTCCACCAGCGTCAATTCATGCGTGTCGGCGTTGACGTTTTTCATATGGACAAAAGAAACGTCTTCTTTTAATGTTTCGGCTGCTTTCACCGGGTCCTCTCCGATGATGAGGAAATTTCCGGTATCGAACGTCAACGCGGCCGGAATACCGATGTCCAACAATTGCTGGAGGAGCCGCTGCAACTTTTCAGGTGTGGAATAGTCGCTTTGGTCGTTCTCCAATGTCAAATGGTGAATATAGTATTCTTCCATCAGCTCTTCCAACATTTCCATTTCTTCTTCGGATGGAGCTTCTGCATAGCCGGCGACAATCTTGAGCTGTTTTGCGCCCAGCATATTGTATTCCTCGAAATATTGAACCAGCGTGTCTTGTTCCAAGAGTTTTTCTTGGAACAAGATGTCCGGAACCGAATAGAACAACTCCATTTCCAACGCTTGAGCTTTTTCTTTCAATTCCGTTAATTCGTCTTCATCGCGTAGGTATTCTCTTCTGATTTCCACTTTCTTGATGCCAAGTTGAGGGATACGGTCCAACAAATCGATTTGATGCGTCCCATTTTTGATGAGTTCGTCAAATACCAGCGTATTGATGACCAAATTTTCTTGTTTCATGCCGTCGCTCCCTTTCCGGAGTTCTTTCCCTCATCGTACTACAAATCATCTGGCACTGAAACCAAAAAAAATACCAGAATTGAATTATTCTGGCATCTTTTTGTCTAGTTAGTTTTTCAAATCGATGACCATACGTCCGGTGTATTTTCCTTGTTCCATTTCTTCAAAAATCTCGTTGATTTCTTCCATTGGACGCATCTGATATTTCGGAACCACTTTTCCTTCAGCCGCAAACTGGAAGGCCTCCCGCAAGTCTTGACGGGTTCCAACCAACGAACCGATGACTTCAATGCCGTCCAGTACCAAACGTGGGATGCTTAAGTCCATTGATTCTGACGGTAACCCGACAGCAATGACTTTCCCCCCTGCTCGGAGTGAATCGACCGCTTGATTGAATGCCGATTTGCCGACTGCTGTAACCACTGCAGCGTGTGCGCCTCCGACTCGTTCTTGCGCCACTTTTCCTAAATCTTCCTTCAATGGATTCACACAAATGTCTGCGCCCATCTCTTTTGCGAACTCCAACTGTGCGTCATTGATGTCCACGGCAATGACTTTCAATTCAAAGACATTTTTGGCGTACTGCAAAGCCAAGTTCCCTAAGCCGCCCATTCCTGAAATGACCATCCATTGGCCAGGAAGGGTATCAGCCACTTTGATGGCTTTATAGCAAGTCACACCAGCACATGTGATGCTGCTGGCCGCTTCAGAAGACAAGCCATCTGGAACTTTTACGGCGTAATCTGCAGTGACAATGCATTGTTCAGCCATCCCGCCATCGACGGAATAACCAGAGTTTTTCACTTCACGACAGAGTGTCTCACGCCCAGTGGTGCAATATTCACAGTGTCCACACCCTTCAAAGAACCATGCTACACTGGCACGATCCCCTACTTTCAAAGAAGTGACGCCTTCTCCCACTTCTTTGACCACACCAATTCCCTCATGTCCCAGCGTTCTACCTGCCACATCGCCAAAGTCCGCGTTTTTGACGTGCAAATCGGTATGGCAGACTCCGCAGCATTCCATATCCAAAAGCGCTTCTCCGTATTTCAACGGGCGTATATCTTTTTCTACGACTTCCGCTTTACGGTCTTTTGTTGCAATAATCGCTTTCATGAATCTTCCTCCTGTATAGGGTTTTTTGTGAATGTTTTAACAATTGTATTATATCGTTTTCACTAAAATCATCAATACTAAAAATAAAAATTTGTTACTTTTTAATTAGATTGTTAATTAAATCACATAAAACTAACAATAAAAAGTGCTGGGATTTCTCCCAACACTTTTCTACATATCTTCTGAATGAAGTTCAGGCAGTTCGTATTCGTACTCTGCCAATTCTTCTTCGGTCATAGCATAAAAGGGCTGGTCGGTTGCAGTAAGGAGAAATTTCGTGCCTTCTATTTCTTGCAACGTCACTTCAATGGTTCCCGAAGTGTCTTCTAACACATAGGCGCCGTCTGCTTTTTGTACATACTCAATCACCAATGTGTCGCCTTCGATTGTTTTCCCGGTGATTTCCATCGTTTCATATTCGGACAACCACCATCCCACAGTGATGTCTTCTTCCGTAATCGTGATCACCGAATCCACGTGTACCGGTTCATCGGGAGAAAAATGACCGTAGTTTCCTATAAAATCTTCAAATGTGTACGTTTGTTCCACTTCTTCTGATGCTTCCACTACCACGCCAAGACCGATATCAGGAAGCGCACCTTTTGCGATTTCCATACGATCTTGTATGTAACCGGCTCCATCCTCTTCAACTTCCATAGCTGCATACCCAGCTGCTGCAATTGTTACAACCAATGCACCTGCTACGACTCTTCTCAACATCTGAATCTCCTCCTTATTCAGACCACAGATACCAATTGACATGTAATATGAATGCGATTTCATCAAGTTATCATCATTATATAGCATCCGTTCTTCAAGCGCCACCCCTTTTTGTATAATATTAACAACTCCCACAATCATGCAAAAATCTTCCGAAAAAGCAAAAATAACGCCTTGAGACTTTTCAGTCTGCCCTCTTTTACTTTCTCTTAACGCATTGTTGAAGTGAATTCCATACGCGTTTGCTATACTGGAGACAAACAGTCTTTTAGGAGGAAATGCAATGACTTACTATGATCAACATATGCATACCCATTTTTCACCTGATTCATCAGAAACATTCGAGAACTATTTGGAACAAACGGACGGCGTGATCGTCACGACGGAACACTTGGATTTCAACGATCCATACAACGACGGAACGGACACTGTTCTCGATTACGATGCGTATATTGAAGAAATCGAAGGGTTGAACTTACAGTATGGCGGACGCATCCGGCGCGGCATCGAAGTCGGCTACACTCGTGAATCCTTCCCGCAAATCCAGTCTTACTTAGAAGGCAAGTCGTTTGACGTCGTGCTGTTGAGCGTGCACCAAAACGGCGAGTACGATTATTTGATGCCGGTGGTGGACACAAAAAATCCAAAAGACGTGATGAACGAATACTACGACTTGTGCCTGGAGGCTGTCCGTAATGTGGACCAGGCCAATGTATTCGCGCACTTCGACTACGGCATCCGCCGTCTGGGCGTTTCAGTGGAAGAACTGAAAGAGTTCGAACCGCAGCTGACGGAGTTGTTGAAGGAGATTGTCCGCAAAAAAATGGCGCTGGAACTCAACACTCGCAGCATGTACGAATATGGAAACGTCGATCTGTACCGCTACGTTATCCAGTTGTACCTGCAATTGGGCGGCACACGCTTCAGCCTCGGATCGGACGCCCACTCCACCGACAAATACCGGTACCACTTTGAAGACGCCGCGGATTTGCTGCGTGAGAATGGCGTGATTTCTGTGGTGCAGTACAGAAACCAAGAAGAGGAACTGGCGCGTTTGGATTAACTTTTTTTGGGATGCCCCACTCTTTCGTGAAACACTGGCTCACGGGAAAGTGGGGCTGCTTTTTTTGATTCATTTTTACGTGACGCAAACTTTCACAGAAGAGTAAGCCAGTTTTTTTCGCCCACTCTTTCGTGAAGCTTACTTTCATGGAAAAGTGGACACGCATTTAAATAAACAAAAGAGGCTGGAATCCATCCAGCCTCTTTTCTATACCGCGAGCAAGTTGTGTTTTCGATGATTTTTTACATGTCTTCGGAAATAAACTCCGGAATTGTAAAGCCGTAGCCCACCGCTTCCTGTTCTGTTACAAATTTGTAAGGTTCGCCGCCTTCGATAAATAGTGTTTTCTCGCCGTTCTCTTCTTTCAACGTCACCGCAAACGTTCCCCAGATGTCTTCTGGAACGTAAGCGCCGTCTGCAGGCTGGAAGTAGTCAATGATCAACGTGTCGCCGTCTACGAATGCATCGGTGATTTCCATCGTCTCGTATTCAGACATCCACCAGCCGACTGTGAGGTGATTGTTCGAAATCGCCAGCAGCACTTCCATATGTGACGGATCGTCGGCGGAAAACAAGCCGTAGTACCCTCTAAAGTCTTCAAATGTATAGGCTTGTTCCGATTTTCCTTTTGTCTCCGTGGTTAAAACCGGTTCAGCCGCACTGTCCGCCGAGGCCGCCTCTGTTTCTTCCAGAAGTTCAGCGTCGGGTTCCACATCTTCATCTGCGGAATCGACTGCCGCTTCCACTTCCGCTTCAATAGACGCCTCTTCTGTCTCTTCACTTATTGTTGCGGCAGGTTCCGGTTGTTCTTGGTCATCCTTTTCTGCATCCGCTTCTACAACGGATTCATCCAAAATTTTTCCATATAATCCGGGTTCGTTGTTGGAAGTATCTTCTTCTGTAGGACCGCCATTGGCACACCCGGAAAGAAAGATAGTGACAAAAGCAACTCCTGCGATGATTTTCTTCATCCGCTTCTCCTCGCTTTCCGTCTGCATCGTCCGAGAAACAATTTCCTTATGTTTACTATAGGTAAAACCCTTCGTCGGATGCCAATGATATGCATTGTGGATTTTCGTATGCAAAAAGCTCCTGACATTATCTCTGTCAGGAGCTAATTTAAATCAAGTTAATTTAATGGCTGCGGTATTTGTCTTCAATGATTCGGTAATTGTCATGGTGGATTTGGTCCCATTCCGTTTTTTTGTATTTGAGACCTTTCATCCATTCATTTATCCATGTTGGATTGTATTCTCTAAACCGCTGTCCTGAAGCCCATTCTACAGTCTGTTTGTGATCCGGATGGGATGGGTTGCGGTAGACGTCTAAAAACTCATAAAACCCATCCAGTCCTCCCACATCTTCAGGCGGAGCTGTCTCTGCCCCGTCTAATAGCGTCGGATACCCAAAATGATAATCCTCCACCACTTGTTCCAACTGGATGGTGAAACGCCAATCATCCCCATAGTCGTATAAGTAATCGATGGTTTTATCTTTCTCAAGATAGTTGTCAATTTTTAATCCGGTGGGTTTCCGTACGACAACCTTTAATCTGTTTTGATGATTTTGCTCGAACTCCAAGAACTCTTCGGGAGTCTCTGCTAACCGTTTCTCAAACACTTGTTTATTTTTCTTGTACGCTTGGTGCTCCAAGTAACGTTCATCATTATTGGTCACCACCATGTCTTCTTCCCTTAAATCGAATTCGTAAAAATGATAGAAATCCCTTGGGTAACCGCCTTGGAAATTGGTCACAGATTGGATCACATCATGCAGCCGGTTGAACGTCGCTCCTGCCGGCATAATCACTTTACGCCAAATCAATGGGCGTGAGTTGTCCAGTTCAATACGGATAATATACGCTTTCAAATAAAAACTCCTTTCACGGTGCTTCGACTTTCACTAACTATACCCGACACAATTAGCATTTGAAAGAAAAAAAGCATCTCCTCTTTTTTGCGTATCTTAATTAAAGAGAACACTTTTTTGAAGGAGGCCGTCATGATACTGAAAACACGCACGAAATCTGTCACGCATCGAGTATATGAGTTGTTGCACCACCGGATGAATTTATCAGCGAAGGAAAAACGGGACTATGAAAATCAAGTGAAGGGCTTCGAGGGAGAGCTGCAGTTTGATTCTTTCATGAAGCCGTATCACGAATCAGGCATCGTATTGAATGGATTGAATTTGAGCAACGGGGATTATGAGTTTCAGGTGGATAGCTGTATTGTTTTGAATGACGTGCTTTACTTATATGAAGTGAAAAATTACAGCGGCAGCTACTATTATAAAGACGGTCAGATTTATTCGCAGTCGGGTTACCTATTGTTAAGTCCGCTGGGTCAGACCGATCGCAGCATGGTCCATTTCCATAACAAACTGCGCAGTCTCGGTTTCCGCGTTCAAATCAAACCCTATGTCGTGTTCGTCCATCCTGATTTTTTTGTCCACTCTTTTCCGCCAAACGACTCGTTTTTATTTCCAAATCAACTGCACGCCCATTTTAAACATATGTTCAGTCAAGGCGGGCAGGAGACGATTAAGGAAACCCGGTTAGCAAATCAAATTCTGGCGTTACATAACGAGAATTACCGCCCGAAGAACTTGCCGGAATATCGTTGGGAGGATTTGCGAAAAGGCATTTTGTGTCCTGAATGCTTTTCTTTTGAACATGCGGACACTCGTCAAACCTGCTTCTGTGTTGCATGCGGACACAAAGAGACAATCGCGGATGCCATTTTGCGCAGCGCGAAAGAAATATGGTTATTGTTTTCAGATATGCGGCTGACCACCAACTTGGTGTGGGAGTGGTGCGGTGGGATTTATTCGAAGGAACGAATTCGAATTGTGTTGAAAAAGAATTTCCAAAGCCACCTATCTCGCCGAATGACTTATTATACTTAAGCCACTCTTTCGTGAGGACATGTTTCACGAAAGAGTGAACAGTTTTTTCAGTGTTCACTTTTACGTGAACCGGTTTTTGACGTAAAAGTAGAAAGAAATTTGCCCTCTCACTTTTCCATGAAACCTTTCTTCACGTAAAAGTGAGCACCCATCAAACAGGCTATTTTCTCAGCTCAACGAGAAAATGGCCTTTCTGAACAGAAAAAGCCTGCGCGTCGATGCGCAGGCTTCCTTATTAAAACCGGTAGTGAATCGAATCCTTGTATTGCTCAAACAACTCGCGGTTCAAGGCGTCGCCGCCGTCCAGGTTGGCGCTGTAGAAGATCGGCGGCTTCTCCAATCCTCGTTCCACCAAGCGTTGAACAGTTTCCACTACGATGGTGTTCACAATGGTGGCGCCTATGACCGTGGAGGAAGGACCGACTTTTTGTTCCAACCCTTCGATGTCGCAGGCCGCATCCCCAACATCTCCGTGATTGTCGATCACCACGTCGCTGTATTCATAAAGGTTCTTCCCGGATGGGTGCCTGGACGAAACAGATTTCGAATACTCAAGGTTGGTGATGGAAATCGTGCGGACGCCTTTCTTCTGAGCCTCCATCGCCAGTTCGATCGTTACCGGGTTGCGCCCGGAAACGGAATGTACAATCAACACGTCTCCCTCTGAAAAAGGCGTCTGGTTCGCGATCGCCGTGCCGTATCCGACTAGCCGCTCCATGTGCGACGTCCGGGTCACCGGCTCCACATCCAGCAAGACTTCCTTTCCAAAAATTGGGTTGATCGTCATCATTCCGCCGGCACGGTAAAACAATTCCTGTGTTAAAATCCCTGCATGGTTGGCTCCGAACGCAAAAACAGATTTTTTCTTTTCCGTTGCGTCCACCATCAACTCGACCGCTTTCTCGATGGCTTCCGCTTCTTCGGTTTCCACTTTTTTCAACAAGTCATACATTCTTTCAAAATAAGCAAAGGTCATTTAAAACACTCCCGACAATAAGTCTGCGATCCATTTGGCAATCGTTCCGAACAAGGAGAAGTCGTTTCCTCCGAAAATCAGCATCCAGTCGCGGATGGTGTTACTGTAAATGACGACGGAGATTCCCATGATTCCGACCATGACAATCGCGGAAACGATGGTGCCGATGATGGCGCCCCGCATCCCGCCTTGGCCTTCACCGACAACCGCTGCACCGCCCATTTCAAAAAAGGAGGTGACCACCAGCGGAATCAGCAGCACGCCAAAGACGTTGAAGGTGTTCGCCAGAATAATCATGATGGTCGACGTCACCATCGCCACCAAAAAGCCGAGAATCACGGCGTTGGGACGGTAGTTAAACAAGATCGGCACGTCAAACGCCGGGATGGCTCCAGGAATGACTTTTTCCGAAATCCCTTGAAACGCCGGCACAATCTGGTTGATCAACATCCGGACCCCGTGCAGCATAATGATGAGTCCCGCACCAAACGTGATTCCTTGGGTAACGGAGACGAAAAAGGCATTCTCGCCTTCTGGAATAAGATTCGGAATAAAGAGCGAGAGAATCAGGTACAGCAAGAAAATTACAATGCCGCCGGTCACCGAAATTTCACGGAAAAAGGACAAGCTTTTCGGTACATTGAGCTCTTCGGTTGATCGCTCCTTGTTTCCAACTTTCCGTGCCACCAACCCTGAAATGATACTTAAAATACCGGTCGGATGCCCAATCAAGAAGGAATCGTCTTCGGTCACGTCCCAAATGAACCGCCGCATAATCCACGGCATAAACGACCAATAGCAGGCCGACAAGATGGCGCTGAAGCCAATCAACGGAAACCCTCTCAAGCCGCCTTCCACTCCGGCCGCCACAAAGATGAATGGGAACCACCACAGCATGTGTCCGGTCAAGAAGACGGTTTTGACTTTGGTAAAGCGGGCAATCAACAAATGAAGAATCAAGCCGAAAAACATCGCCAAACCGACTTCGCCTCCGAACTGACCGGTGAACGTCACATCCGTCAGTTCATCCCCTACCGTTGCGCCGCTCGTGATGGTTTCTTGAAACGCGGTGTTGATTTGGGCAATCGAGCCGGCAATCATACCGACCCCCGTTTCCAAAATCAACATCCCAAACGCCGCCATCAGCGCTCCTTTGACGATATCCCCAACGTTTTTCCTCTGCACAATCAAGCCAATTGCGGCAATCAATCCTAACAGAATCGGCGGGTTACGCAAAATGTTATTCGTCAAAAAATCCAAAAAAGCTTGCATGGATTAGACCTCCTCATGAGTGGCCAAGAAATCGTCAATCGCTCTCCCTACTTCTTCTTTGTCCATATACCGCTTGACTGGAAAAACCGGAATCTTCTCACTCCGTTTCAACTCGTCACCCAGTTCTTGACTCGTGAAAATGGCATCCGCACCGGACCCTTTGGCGGACGACAAATCCATCGTTTCCACCTCCACTTCTATCCCTCGTTCTCGGGCGACTTTCTCAAGCGTCATTTTCAATACCATCGAAGAACCTACTCCAAACCCACAAACGGCTAAAAATTTGTACGCCATTCCGTTTCTCCCCTTTGTCATAGTTTCAAGGCGTTTCCAATCGCATCCAAATCGCCGGACAGAAATACTTCGTAGACCTCATCGTCCATCAGCTGTTCAGAAAGTTGAGACAGTGCTTCTAAATGTGTGGATGAATCGATGGCCGCCAACACAAGAAAGATTTTCACCGGATTCCCTTTCAAATCAACGGGGTCTTCCAATGTCAAAAGCGCCATTCCCGGCACATACACTCCTTTCCCCGCAGCCGCATGAGGTAACGCAAAGTAGTCTTTCAACACAATGTACGGGCCGTTGTCTTCCACACTTTGAATCATGGCATCCACATACATTTCGTCAATGACATGCTCTTTCAACAACGGACCGCTCGCGACTCGGATCGCTTCTTGCCAGCTTTCGACACCTTTTTGATGCTGCATGCGGTCCCGGTTCAACAACTCATTCAGCATCTCATTCCTCCTTTCTAGAAAAACCGCTTTCATTTACACTTTTATTATAATCAATTTATGCAAAAGGTGATAATGATAAGAAGTGGAGTTGCTCACTTGTCCCTAAGAGGTGCTTTTACGGACAAGTGGCACCGTTCAACACAAAAAAGCCGCAAAAGCGGCTTTTTCCATAAATTCTTTATCCCAACATATCTTTCACGAATGCCAAGGCTTCGTTTTTCGCAATCAGTCGCAACACGGCAAGCGGGCGTTCATTGAGAGGGTAGGTCTTCACTTGGCTGGCTTCTCCTTTTCGGGCGAATCCGATATAGGCGGTTCCCGATGCCAGGTGCTTGTCTTCGTTGGCTGTTAGATCTCCGATAACACTGAGCCCCAATTCTGTGCCGCATTGTTCGACGCACTGCTCGGCCAGTCGAACCGCGAGCGCCTCGCCTATCTTGTATTCCGTATCTTCCAACTCAAACAACCGACTCGTTGCCTGCTCATTCAACGCAATCACCCCGCCTGCAAACGCAGACGACACGCCCGAAACCGCGGCCAATGACTCCATCACTTTGCCGCTCGTGAACCCTTCAGCCACACTCAGCGTCGCCTCTTCTTTTTTCAACCGGTCCACGACAAAGTGCTCGATTGTCTGTTCTTCCCCGTATCCGATAAAGTAAGGTGAAAAGTCTTCCAATATTGTCTCGGCGAGGTCCAAGTTCAGCTTTCGCGCTGATTCGGTGTCCGCTGCATTCGCCGTCAAACGGATCGTCACCTGCCGTGGTTTGGCATACACCGCGATGGTCGGATTCGTCTGGTTTTCGATCAACTCATCCAACTGGTCCGCTACTTTCGATTCGCCGATGCCGTACAGGTTCATGTACAACGATTCAATGACGCCGTCCGTCTGCACTTTGGACTGGATGTACGGTTTCACATAGTTCTTCAGCATATGCGTCATTTCAAATGGCGGCCCTGGAAGCAAGACAAAATGCTGCGGAACATCCCCCGGCCGCTCCACTTCATACGCCGACCCGCAGGCAAGCCCCACTTCATTCAAAAACGTGAGTCCGTTTTTGAATGTCAATGCTTGTCGGTAAATATTATCCGGCAAATCGTCGCCGCGATTCTTGAAGTAGTCCACAATTTTCTCTAATTGCTCGGGGTCTTCAACCAGTTCATCACCCACAATCTCCGCCACCACATGTTTGGTGATGTCGTCTTTGGTGGGCCCGAGTCCGCCGGTCAAAACCACCAAATCTGAACGCTCCGCAGCAATTTCCACCGCTTCACGCATCCGCTCCGGGTTGTCTCCAATAATCTGCCGGTAATACGTCCCGATGCCGATATCCAATAACTCCTGCGCGATGGTCGTCGAGTTCGTATCCACGACATACCCCATCAATAGTTCCGTTCCCACTGAAATGATTTCTGCTTTCATACACGCTCTCCTCTGTCAATCGTACTAGTCTCTTCATTGTAACAAACTCGAATGAGAGATAAACAAAAAGAGCTTTCAAGCCGGATGCTTAAAAACTCTTTGGGATTATTGAATGTACGGCCACGTCAAGGTAAGCAACAGTATGCCAATAAACAGCATTCCATTGGCCAGTTTCACGTTGCCAGCTTTTTTATGTAACCAAATGTATATCCGCCAATACAACCCTATGCCGGCCAATGCGACCCCGGTCAGAAAAGACCATTCTATGAGGATGCCGCTCATAATGCAAATAATTGTGACGATGCCGTATGCCCACAATCCGATTCTTAATATCCTTAGTTGCATTGAAGTCATCCCAACGCCTCCTTTTCGTTTACAGTATACCAAAATATCATTCACGAGAGAATGAATCAAAAAAACTGCCCCTGACTCAACAGTTCTGAGTCGGGAGGCAGTTCAAAAAGTTTAAACATTCATGTACAAATACGGAGCTGGATCGACTTGGACGACGTTGTTGTGAACTTCAAAGTGCAAGTGAACACCTGTGGAAGATAGAGTCCATATAATTGTGTAAAAAGAAAGAGCCCCATTCATTCCTTTGGTACAATGTAATCACCACAATATACATTGGAGGAATGAATGATGGCCCGCTTACATTTTAACCTAGATACAGATCAGTTAAAAGAAGAAATCATGGACTCTAACTTAAAAGATGTCACGAAAGCGGACGTGTGGCCTGACTCGTATCAAAAGACTCATCCTTTTCAATGAAGTAACCCGCAAACTTCGGGTCCTCTTCCAAAAATCGCTGGAACCATGGACTTGATTTTGACATATGGTTGGCGACGAAATCGAACATCAACCGGAAGTCTTGAGAAAACTCAGCGATGTCATCCCATGAACCCAAGTCCGGATTGACTTCGCGGTAATCCACCACCGAAAAGCCGTCACCGGATGTGTAAGGAAACATCGGCAACAAATGAACATCTTTGATGATCTCGTGCGCTTCTTCTTTCAAAAAGCGGTGCAGCACAGAAAGCGGTGCTTCCCCTTCTTCTTGAATGCTGTCGCCGTATGTGATCAGGTAGACGTTTTTCTCGGACAGGCGTTTGGATGGGACATGGTCTTTCTTTTTCCATTTCTGGAGTAGGTTCTCCATTTGATCGGTGTAGTCTTCTTTGTAGTCGGGTCCGTAGATTTGTTTTAAGTGGTGGGTGATTTGGGTGTAAAGAGAATGGTTTGTGAGCATGCGAGGGACTCCTTTCATTGGAGTTGCTTTCTTATATTCAATCTATGTCTCCCACCTGTACTTTTCAAGTAACATCATTTGACTACTCAATTTATAAAAAGAAAGGCACCTCAAACCACATTCACACGGTTTGAAGCACCTCTTTTCTTTATTCTATTTCCCCCACTTACTCGGGTTCTTGCGCCATTCTTCCAACAATCGCTTGTCGTCTCCGGTGATGGTGCCTCTTTCCACAGCTTCTTCAATCAACGCTTGGTAGTTGGAGAGGGTGTGCAGTTCCAGGCCGGATTCTTTGAAATTCGTGTCCGCCTCTTCCAACAAGTAGCTGAAAATGGCTGCGCATCCGATCACGTCTCCGCCGGCCTGTTGAACCGCTTTGGTGGCGTCGATGACGCTTCCGCCGGTGGAAATCAGATCTTCGATGCAGACGACTTTTTGTCCTTCTGTCAGACAACCTTCAATCTGGTTTTGTTTGCCGTGTCCTTTGGCTTTGCCTCGAATGTAGATCATCGGCAGGTTCAGTTCTTCCGCGACCCAGGCGGCATGTGGAATGCCTGCAGTGGCGGTCCCGGCAATGACTTCTGTTCCCGGGTAAAACTCTTGGATCAGTCCCGCCAACCCGCGGGCAATCTCTTTCCGGACATTCGGATAACTCATCGTGATTCGGTTGTCACAGTAAATCGGGCTTTTGATGCCGCTTGCCCATGTAAAAGGTTCATTCGGACTTAAGCTGACCGCTTCACAGTCCAACAATAATCCCGCAATCTTTTTCGCTTGTTCCATCATTCTTCCCCTCTCCATTGCTTTTCAATCATTCGGTATGCCGCCACGGGATTTTCTGCCTGTGTGATCGGACGCCCGACCACAATGTATCCGGCTCCCAGTTCACGGGCTTTTCCTGGTGTGGCCACGCGCTTTTGGTCGCCTACTTCCGCGCCTTCCGGACGAATTCCTGGTGTCACGCATAAGAAATCTTCGCTGGTTGCTTCGTGGATTTTCTCCGCTTCCCATGCCGAGCAAACCACGCCGTCCAATCCGGCTTTTTGGGCTAGCGACGCGTACTGGCTGACGCTCTCTTTCAATGAAACAGGGATCAACTGTTCCCGTTGCATCGTGTTTTCTGTGGTGGATGTCAACTGGGTGACCGCAATCAACAATGGTCGTTTCCCGTCCGCGGCTCCTTCTTCCAATCCTTTTTTAGCGGCCCGCATCATTTCAGTTCCCCCGGCTGCATGTACGTTCACCATGTCCACGCCCAATCCGGCCAACACTTTCATTGCGCGGTACACGGTGTTCGGGATGTCATGCAATTTCAAATCCAAGAAAACCTGGTGACCTTTCTGCTTGATGTCACAGACCAGATCCGGACCTTCTGCATAGAACAATTCCATCCCGATTTTCACATAAAGGGATTCGTCTCCAAATTGTTCCAAGAATTCCAATGCGTCTTCGCGTGACGGTACATCCAGTGCCACAATCGGCTTTGTCGTCATCCAAACTCCTCCTCATTTTCCCTATAAAAAAAGGCCTATACCAAAAATAGGCATAGGAACGCACAGACTGCTTCTTAATTCCGCACTTCCTTTCAGCCTCTCTGGACCAAGTTAAGGAAATCTCTATTCATATCGGTTTCATCTTAAAGAACGCTTATTGTTTTGTCAACAAAATTTAAAAAGCTTGCCATAATGAAAATTACCGGCTATACTGTGTTGGAGTTAAAATAAAGGATGACAGAGAGCATCCATTTTAAGGAGAGATGTCAAATGGCTAGTACCACTATGCCCAAAAATAACCGGAAAGCCCTCTTCGCGGCCTTGACCGGATCAGGATTGGATGATATGAACGTCATGTTTTTGTCGTTCGCGTTATCGTCTATCATCACTGATCTCGGGTTAACAGGTGCGCAAGGAGGCTTTATTTCTACCATCACGAATCTGGGGATGCTGCTGGGTGGACTGATTTTTGGTGTCCTGGCAGACCGTAAAGGAAACGTGAAATTGTTCAAATGGTCGATTCTGATTTTCTCACTCGCTACTGCTGCTTTGTTCTTCGCTGAGTCATTCTTCTGGGTGTGCGTGCTCCGCTTCATCGCCGGGATCGGTGCAGGCGGCGAGTACGGCATCGCCATCAGCATGATCGCCAAAGTTTCCCCACCGGAAAAAATGGGCGTCATGTCCTCTTGGAACGGCGTCGCGGGACAATTGGGTTCCATCGCGGCTGCGCTTTTGGCAGGAATGATTATCCCGCTGTTGGGCTGGAGAAGTTTGTTCTTGTTCGGTTTGATTCCAGTGTTGTTGGTGGTTTGGCTGCACGTTTCGGTGGACCGGGAGTTTGAACTGATGGCATCTCCTGAAGAAATCGACCGCGTGAAACCGTCTTTGAAAGAATTGTTCCAAACAAAAGAGCTGACGCACACTACGCTCGCTTTGATGCTCATGACAACCGTTCAAATCGCCGGGTATTTTGGATTGATGAACTGGCTGCCGTCCATTCTTCAACAGCGCCTCGGCTTGTCCGTCACCGGTTCTTCTTTATGGATGGTCGTGACCATCATCGGCATGTCGTTGGGGATGCTGGTTTTCGGCCGGTTGTTGGACAAATTCGGACCGCGCCGGATCTTCGCGATTTTCCTGTTGGTCTCTGCCGCATCCGTGTTCTTGTTCGTCTACATCAACAGCCAGCTGGCCTTGTTGTTCGGCGCTGCGTTTGTCGGATTCTTCGTCAATGGCATGTTCCCCGGCTACGGCGCAGTGGTCAGCCAATTGTACCCAAGCCGCATCCATTCCATCGCAAACAACGCGGTGTTGAACGTGGGACGCGCTGTCGGCGGGTTCTCTTCTGTGGTGATTGGCTTTCTGATGGACCACTACAGCTTGTTCGCAGTCATGGCGTTCCTGTCTATCCTCTACCTCACCAGTTTTGTGGTGATGCTGACGATTCCGGGTATCCGCACGACCGCTTACCGCACAGTATCAAAAAAAGCAGTAAAAGCATAATAAACCAAACGAAGCTGTCTCCTCGGAGGCAGCTTTTTTTGGTTTTGGTGTGCCACTATTCCTCCACCACTTTGACTTCCTCCGCTAATCGGGCATAATAAGAGGTGTAACACATTACTTTTCTAGGGGGAAAAGAGCATGAGAATTTCAAGTGAGCACGTGATTTTCGAAATGAACAAAGACAACGAGCCGGCACTCCAAGTGGACAGCGGGTCAACCGTCGTGTTTGAGACATTGGATTGTTTTTCCAACACAGTTCAAAGCGAAGCCGATGTGGTCAGCTCCATTGATTTCAGCAAAGTGAACCCGGCAACCGGACCGCTTTACGTCAACGGCGCTGAACCGGGCGACACACTCAAGGTGACCATCCACTCGATTAAGGTGGCGGACCAAGGCGTCGTGGTGACCGCACCGGGTCTGGGGAACTTGGCCGACAGCATCACCGAAGAAGAAACGGTGGTCTGCCGGGTCACCGACGACTATGTCGACTACAAAGGCATCCATATTCCGTTGCGTAAAATGATCGGCGTCATCGGTACGGCGCCGGCCGGAGAAGGCGTCAACACTGGCACACCTCACGACCACGGCGGCAACATGGACACCACCCGCATCGCGGAAGGCGCCACCCTTTACTTACCGGTCAATGTGGAAGGCGCACTGCTGGCGATGGGTGATTTACACGCCACGATGGGTGACGGCGAAATCATGGGCGACGGGCTGGAAATTCCAGGTGAGGTCGAAGTTACCGTGGAAGTCGTGAAAAACTTCAACTTGCCGGTTCCGTTGGTGGAAACCGAAGACCTTTGGGTAACGATTGGTGCCCGGGAAACCTTGGAAGAAGCGGGCAAGCTCGCTACACACAATATGGTGAAATTGGTCCAGGAAAAATCCGAATTGACGTTCAACCAAGCCGGGATGCTGTTGTCCTTGGCCGGCAACCTGCACACTTGCCAGGTGGTCAACCCGAATGTCTCCGTCCGGATGGAACTGCCGAAAGCGTTGTTGAAATAAATAATACAGAAACCCCAGTGCTTCGTTTGAGGCACTGGGATTTCTTTTATATAGGAGTCCAAATAAAGCGAGACTTTCCTGGCGATTTGGTCCTTAGGCGTGGAAAAGGTCCAAATCTTCAGCGCTCTTCTGTCGGATTTGGTCCAAATCACTCCGATTTCTTTTCAAAATTTGGCCCACAGAAAAACCACCAACGGCCCCCTATTCCGTTGGTGGTTTTTCTTATCCTTTGTCTCCCGATGATGCATCCGTCCCCACCACGTGCTTTTGCAGGAACATAAACAACAGCGTGATCGGAATGATGGACAACACCGAAGCGGCCAGAATCGAGTTCCAATCCACTCCGTTGAATCCGATATAGTTCCGGATCGCAATTTGGATGGTGAATTTCTCCTGCCGGGTCAACACAATAAGCGGCAGGATATAGTCGTTCCACCGCCACATGAAACTGAACAACGTCAAAGTGATGGTGGTCGGTTTCGCCAGCGGCAGCATGATTCTTCCGAAAATATAAAACTCCGACGCACCGTCCATGCGGGCCGCTTCAATATAGGAAGTCGGCGTGGACAGGTAAAACTGGCGGTACATGAAGATCCCCGTTGTCGTGGTGACCACCGGAAGGATAACACCCCAAATGCTGTTGTACAATCCCAAGGCACTGATGACCGTGAATTGGGAGATAACCATCGTTTCTCCGGGAATCAATGTTCCCAGTAAAAAGATGGCGAACACCAAGTTGGTATATTTCACTTCTTTCCGGTAAACCGCCAAAGCGTAGCCGCACATCGAACTGATGGCCAATGTGATGGCGGTTCCCACCACAGCCAGGATAAAACTGTTGCCGACATAGGTGAAAAATCCGTCGTTGATCACATCGGTGTAGTGCTCCAGCGTCGGCGCTTCCGGAAGCAAAGACAACGGATATCCGAACAGCTCGTTGGACGGTTTGAAGGAACTGAAGATCAACCAGATAATCGGAAAAAGAATCAAGAGTCCGCAGACCATGCTGATAAACGTGAGGGTGAAATTCGTTTTTTCCTTACGCATGATTAAATTTCCCCTCCTCTGGTGATCCTGAACTGGATATACGCCACAATCGCAAAGACAATCATCACCAACGTCGAAACGGCCGCGGCATATCCATATTCAAATTGGTTGAAACCTTGCCGCATGATGTATTGGATGATAAACGTGGTGCTCGTCCCCGGTCCGCCCTGCGTCACCCCTTCGACCAACGCAAACTCTTTGAGCAAGTTGATCGTACTCAACAAGGTCACCAAAAAGGTGGTCGGCGCCAGCAGTGGAACCTGAATCCGGAGAAACTTTTGGATCGAGTTGACGCCGTCGATTTCCGCGGCTTCATAAATGGTTTCAGGAATGTTGTTGATGGCGCCGATGTAGATGATCATATAAAATCCGGCCGTCATCCAGTTGCTGGCGACACTGATGACGAATGTGGCCAGCCATTTGCTGCTGGCCCACCCGATCGCCGTGCCGCCGAACAATTGGATCAAGAAGTTGATCAAGCCGTATTCCTGACTGAACATCCAGTTGATCGTGATCCCCGCCACCAAAGGCGACAACAACACCGGAATGTAAATGGCGGTCCGCGTCAACGTTTTGAACCGCACTCTCTTGGACGTCAACAAAGTGGCCAAAACAAGCGGAATCCCGACTTTAAAAGGCAGGTTCACCAAGGTGTACACCATCGTGCGGGTGAACGACGCGTAAAAATCCCGGTCGTTCAGCGCACGAGTGTAGTTGTCGATGCCGATAAAATCCATCGTTTTCCAGCCGTCAAAGTTGGTGAATGACAGGAACATGTTCAAAGCCAACGGATAGAGAAAGAATACGCCGAAAAGCAATCCGCTCGGCAGGACAAACAACCAAAAGGCTTTTTTTAAGGATGACTGATATTTGTTTTTCTTGCGTTGCTGCTTTTCACCCACTTTTCTTTTATCGTCCAAACTGTAATCGCTCATACTAAAACCCCTTACTCTTTAATCTCCCAACCTGCTTTTTCAGACAAATCCTGTGCGAAAGCATCCAACGCTTCCTGAGGCGTCATCTCTCCGGCAACGGCTCTTCTGAGGTAGTCGCGGTATTCGCTGTCCAAGTAGTTGGTCCATCTGGCTGAGTGATCCGTCATGAATTCCTCCGTGACATTTTGCATCTCGTTTTGGATGATTTCGTAGTCAGCGGCGACTTTCTCGTCGTCATAATCCACCGTCACTCCTTCGATGAAGGAAATGCCTTTGTCGCTTTCCAAGTATTCCAGGTAGTTGTCTTCTTCATACAACCAAGTCAAAAACTCTTCAGCCATCGCTTGGTTTTCAGAATTTTCAGGAACGGCCAGTCCCGAACCGCCTGAGATGACGGACTGCTGTTTCGACCCTGTCGGAGACGGCATGACCGCGAAGTTGAAGTCTGCGTTATGAAGGATTTGGTTGTAGTTCCACGTTCCGGAAAGGTAAATGCCCACGTCCCCGTTGATGAAGTAATCCGTCGGGCTGTCCGCAGAACCGCCTGTCCAAATGACTTTCGGCAGAATGCCTGCATCGTTTTTCTCCACGAACGTTTCCAGCACTTGAACATTTTCCGGAGCGTTGGCATTGACCAAAATTTCGTCGCCTTCCTTGACTGTGATGGATCCGCCGTCACTGTACATCAAGTTGTCGTACCGAGCTCTGGAGTAGTCAACCGCCAGACCGTATTTCACTGCTCCGCTCTCTTGCAGCTGTGCAGCCGCGTCGTACACTTCTTCCATCGTCCAAACGTCGTCGGCGCTCGGTGCTTCAATCCCTGCTTCATCAAATGCATCTGCGTTGTAGTACCAATTGGATAACGTGTATTGGTTCGGCGCAATCAGCAGGCGCGACTCCAACTCATCGTCCTGAGCAATAATTTGCAGCGCTGTCTGGTCGAACATCGATTTGTCGATCACGTCACTCAAGTCATGAAACTCTTCCGGGTACAGGCGGGTCAACTGGGTGGTCGCCACCAAGTCGGGTAAATCATTGTTTTGCGCCATCGACCGGAAACTGGTCACCTGGTCTTCATATGGAACAACAAGCGGTTCAACCTTGTTTCCAGTTTCTTCCGCCCATTTATTCAAGGCATTATTTAATGCGTGTTCTTCCGTTGGCTCTTCCGAAAGCATCACCCGCAGTGTTCCGTTTCCAGATGCGTTCCCCCCGGCTGCCTGCTCACTATTTCCACAGGCCATCAGGACAAAAGGCGCCAACGCAAAAGCTGAGATTTTCCATAATTTCTTCATATCCATTCTCCTTTATAAACAATCATTTTTATTGAACCTGCTTCTTTGCGTTTGATTCCGCTTTCATTTTCTCACGAAACTAATCCCGCCCCTGACCTATTCCTCAGCTCCGATTTTGTAACGCTTTCATTTATTTCAAAAAGAACTGAATAATGTTTCAGGTTACTTAATATTATACCACAATATATAGAAGAAGCACAATCCGGGAAGTGAAACTTGGTTCAGGGGCGCAGCGTGTCCAAATAAAGCGCGACTTTCTTGGCGATTTGGTCCTTAAACGTGGAAAAGGTCTAAATAAGGAGCAGACTTTTTTACGATTTGGGCCACCCCGCTGTTTTTGGACTAAATATCGTCGAACCCGCCTCAATATTTGGCCCTCAGCACACGAAAAAACAGCGAGCCTAAACTCGCTGTTTCAATAGGATCCTTATTTCGTTGTATTCACAAACGACATCTCGACCATGTCGAAGCGGTGGTGGACGATGGAATATTCAAACGGGACGCCGTTTTCTTGGAACATGACTTTCTCCACTTCGAGCACCGGTTCCGTTTCTTTGCAGTTCAAATATTTCTGGTCGGTCTCGTTCGGTTGGGCGGCGCGGATGGTCTGCCGGTTGTCGCCGAAAACCAAGCCCGCTTCTTCCCGGATGTATTGGTATAAGGAGCGCTCCAGCACTTCCGCCGTGATATTCGGCACGAGATGCACCGGAATAACGGTATGCTCGACGGAGTACGGCCGGTCTTCCAAAATTCGCAGCCGGTTGATTTCATAGACAGGAGATTCTTTTGGAATCATCAATAATTCCGTCTCCTCTTTTGAAGGAAACCGGACGGAAAAGTCCAAGACCTTGCTCGACAAATCTAAAATTTTATTGGCTGCCGTCGTCAAACCGACGTTCTGCCCGATTTGGATGCTCGATTTCACCGAATGGAGGGCGTTCTGTTTCACATACGTCCCCGACCCTTGGATGGAATACACCAACCCGGCCGTCGTCAACAAGTCCAAGGCTTTTTTGATGGTGACGCGGCTGACACCGAATTCTTCCGCCAGTGTCATTTGATCCGGCAGTCGGTTGTCCTCGTACGCGCCGTCTTTGATGTTCTCTCGGATTTTTTCCGCGATGGCTTTGTATTTAACCATAGTCTCTCCTGCTTTCAAAAGTTGTCTATACAAGTATAGCATATGTAAAAGGAACCTTATTTCCAAAAGGTTCCTTTTGTATGTTTACTTATCTGTGATCTCTTCCACCTCAAGAACCCGGTTCTCAATGATCTCTTTGTACCAAAGACCGGATTTTTTCAGCTTGCGCGTACGTTCCTCGTCCAGTTCGATGCGGACCAGTCCGTACCGGTTTTTGAAGGCGTTCATCGGCGACACACAATCCGTGAAGGCCCACAACATGTACCCTTCGCAGCTCGAACCGTCTTCCACCGCATCCAGCAGAGCACTCAAATGGTCGCGGATGTAGTCGATGCGGTAATCGTCCTGCACCATGCCTTGGTCGTCTTGGAATCGCTCTTCGCCTTCGATGCCCATGCCGTTTTCCGTGATAAGCCATGGAATATTGCCGTATTCTTCTTTGATGCGCATCGCCATGTCGTACATCATCTGCGGATAAATTTCCCATCCCCGTGATTTGTTCATCCGGCGCCCCGGCAGTTCAAACGGGTCGTAGTACATCTCCGGATGGAATGGCGTGTCTTTGTTCCATTCATAGCGCGGTGCCTGGACACGTTTTGGATAGTACAAATTGATGCCCAGGAAATCGACCGGATTGTCCTTGATGACGGCGAGTTCTTCTTCTGTGTGGTCGAACAACACCCCTTGCTTCTCCAACAGCTCCAGCAACTCTTCCGGGTACGCGCCTTTCACCAGCGGATCAAGGTACACACGGTTGAAAAACAAATCGTACAGGTGCGCCGCTTTTTGGTCGGCTTCCGACGACGAGCGTGGGTAGGTCACTTCCGGATTGAGAATGATTCCGATGCGTCCGTCCATCTCTTTTTCGTGGAACAAGCGAACCACTTTGGCGGTCGCCAATACTTTGTGGTGGTTCCACTGCATCCATTTCTTCGTGTTTTGTTCGTGCGGCCAACGGATGGCATCCAGATACACCCGCGTCTGAATCACCACCGGTTCATTGAACGTGAACCACTGCTTCACGCGGTCCCCATATCGGTCAAACGCAATTTCCGCGTAACGGACAAACAGCTCCACCACTTCTTTGGAGCTCCAGCCGTCGTATTTCTCCTGTAAAAAGGTCGGCATCTCGTAGTGTTCCAAACACAGCATCGGCTCAACTCCTGCGTCAAGGAGGGCATCGATCAAGTCATCGATGTGCTGCGCGTAGTCTTCGTCCACCACACAATTTTCGTAGTCGGTAAAAAATCGCGCCCAGTTGATCGAGGTCCGGTAATGCGTCAACCCGATTTCTTTCATGAAGTCCACATCGTCTTGGAACTTTTCATAAAAATTGGTCGCCACAGCCGGTCCGTACCCTTCATGCCAGACGAACCGCTCCTGTTTGTACCAACTATCCAAATACGAATCCTGGCCTTCCTTCTTGCCCATCCACCCTTCTGTCTGCCAAGCGGAAGACGCTGCACCTATCACAAAATCTGCTGGAATCCTTTTCTTCACAAATACCCTGCTCCTTTTTTGGTTACTTCACTTGTGTTGCACTCTCGGTTCTTTCTTCGCCGTATTTTTCTTTTTCGGCTTCTTCAATGGTCACTGCTTTGTTGCTGACTTGGACAAACGGCAGGTAAGTCAATGTGGCCACCGCAATACATACGATTTGCGTGATGACCGCCCCAATGCTTCCTGCAGTTGCGATGTAGGCACTTAAAATCGGCGGTGTGGTCCACGGAATCATGACCACTGCCGGTCCGGCAAAGCCGACTGCTGTCGCGAAATACCCGATTGTACCGGTCACGAGCGGTGTGAGGACAAATGGAATCGCCATAATCGGGTTCAGCATCACCGGAAGTCCGAAAATCATCGGCTCATTGATGTTGAACAAACCTGGTTCCGCTGACAGTTTGGCAATGGAACGGAAATCTTTCCGTCGGCTGACAAGGAAAATCGCAATCAGCAGTCCGATAGTGACACCGGAACCTCCCATGCTCATGTAAATATCCCAAAACGGCATATTGATGATGTTCGGAATCGCTTCTCCCGCTTCAAACGCAGTGGTATTTTCTGCAATCGCCGCCAGCAAAATCGGCTCGCGGATCGGTTTCACCATTTGGTTTCCGTGGATTCCGATTACCCAGAACACCTGCGCCACAAACATCAGAAGCAGCACGCCCGGCAATCCCTGTACAACGTTTTCCAGCGGACGCTGCACCAGGCTGTAGATGATTTCGTAGATGTGCATGCCGGTGACCAGTTGAATGAGGAAACTCAACGTCGCCATCGCAGTCACTGTCAAAATCGTCGGAATCAGCGCTGAGAAACTGCGGGACACGTTGGACGGCACCGAATCCGGCATCTTGATTTGCAGACGGTCCTGATTCGTGAGCCAGGTAAACAATTCAATCGACAAAATCGCAACCGCCATCCCCAGGAACAACCCGCGGGAACCGGTGTAGTCGCTCCCGATGACGTTGGCGACTTCCACCAGCTGTTCTTCCCCGGTCAGCACTTCAATCGTTGTCGGAATCACGGCTATATAACTGACCACCGCCAGCAATCCGGCAAAATGGCCTTTCAATTTATTCAAGTTGGCTACTTCCATCCCAATTAAAAACACGGCCGCAATCGTCAACAGGTTCATGGTCGCATAGTTGATTGCCTGGGAAATTGGCTTCATTTGCTCCAAAAATGCCAGCGGACCAAACCGCGCCAGCCCGTTCACGCTGTCGAAAACCATATTGGAAAATAAGGTCGCAAACGCTCCTGTGATGATAATTGGCAACAGACTTGCGAACGCGTTTTTAATCGCGATGATGTATTTGTAACTGTTGATCTTAAACGCAATCGCGCTCATTTTTTCAACAAATTTGCTGTTCTCCATAGTCTTGTTTCTCTCCTTGTTTGTTTTTCCTCCTAACAACCAATAGACGTAATCGTCGCCCGCCTCCTTTTGTAATCGTTTTCTTTATCGATATTGTACCGCGGTTTTTTGTAGTTGTAAAGACTTAATATAAATTTGTATTAACAACTTTTGAGTAAATACTAAATAAATCTTCTAGAGACTATTTGGTCGTGTTTCGTGTAAATGGACTAAATCACAAAATTATGTCACTTTAATTTGGCTTTATTTCCTTTCTTAGGACCAAATCGCATACTGCTTTCTGAATTATTTGGACAAAAAAAATTATTCCTGCCCTCTTTTGCGTATCTTTACTGTGAAGAGCTCAATGAGAGGAGTGGTGAAATGATTTTAAAACCGAGAGACAAATCAATCACGCATCAAATTTATGACGTACTGAATTACCGGTGGACTCTGACCGGACAGCACCGCCGCGATTATTTGAACCAGATTTCAGGTCACAAAGGAGAGTCGGTGTTCGACGAATATATGGCACCCTATTTTAAGCATGACGTCGTGTTAAACGGACTGAACTTGAAAAACGGGAACGCTGAATTCCAGACCGACACCGTGGTGGTGACTGCAAAGAGAGTGCTTCTTTATGAAGTAAAAAATTATTCCGGCGCATATCACTACCGGGACGGGAGCTTTTACAGTGAATCCGGATACCGCATGCGCAATCCTTTGGGACAGGCGGACCGAGCAGATAGTTTGTTGTATAACTTGATGCTGAACCGCGGGTATCAGTTGACAACTGCGTTTTATGTGGTCTTCATTAACCCTAATTTTTCGATTGAAAAACTTCCTCCCAACCCCGCTCTCCTGTTTCCAAATCAGCTGCACAGCCACTTCCGGAGTGTCGCAACTCCGCACAATGATCAAAAACACCAGCAGCTCCATCTGGCTCAAGAAATATTGAAACTGCATAACGACGACTACCGCCCCCACAATTTGCCGGATTATCGGTTTGATGAGTTGAAAAAAGGGATTTTCTGTCCTAAATGTTTCTCCACTCGCCACACCGATACGAGGAAAATGCGGACTTGTTTGAAGTGTGGCCACATAGAAACCATCACTCATTCCATCCAACGCAGTAGCAAAGAGTTTTCCTTGTTGTTTCCAGATGTTCCATTGACTACCAACTTGATTTACGAATGGATCGCTCATATGTATTCCAAAAGGCGGGTGCGCTATGCTTTAAAAGCCATTTACCAGAGCTGCCTCACCGGTCCGCGTACTTACTATATTTAATTATTTGGTCGTAGAAACAGTTTCTAAGACTAAATGAAACGGCTTCCCAACCTGTATTTAGTCGTAGAGAGAGTGGTGGAACCAAATCGTAACCCATTTATTGTGTTTTGCAATAGAGAAGTACATAGTTGTGCAACGAAAAGTACACAATTGGAATTAAGTCAAGAAAATGGACACACATCAGATAAAAATAATGGAAAAAGCCAAATCAAAAGCACAGTCAAGAAAGACAAAAAGCTGGCCGGTCACACAGATTGGACTGCCTGAAACAGCGGTTCATGCAGGCGTTCAAACTCATCCGGGGAAAGATAATCAATCTTGGAGTGCCGGCGCTTCGTATTATAGAAAACCGAGATGTACCAATTCACTGTCCGGATGGCTTCGGCTTTCGTTTGGAACCGTCGGCGGTATACCAACTCTTTTTTGAGCGTCGCAAAGAAGGAATCCATACAGGCATTGTCATACGGGTTGCCTTTCCGGCTCATGCT
>NZ_AUCD01000002.1 GCF_000429585.1 Atopococcus tabaci DSM 17538 | reverse complement strand
GAGAAGTATCAAATTTTGAAAAATACAGAAGCAGAAAAGCTTTTATCTAAAGAAGGTTCAACAATCTTTGCCAAACGAAAGATTGATGTTGAGCCAGTCTTTGGCCAGATAAAGGCTAATTTAGGGTTCACTCGATTTAACCTAAGGGGTAAATCGAAGGTAAAAACAGACATCGGGTTGGTCTTGATGGCCAACAATCTGAAGAAATATGCAAAAAATAATGTAATAAAATAAGAGAACTTACAAATTCTTTGACAGAAAATGTAAGTTCTCTTTTATTTTAGAATCCAGGACCTTTTGTCCCAGCCTCTTTATTCATCGTTGAAATCCCTTTCAATAGCGCGCGTCATACTTTATAATGGTAAAAACCATCGACAGACGTACATTAGAATAGAGGAGAGTCTTATGAAACCGATACTTGTAAAATCAATGATCGGGTTACTCGTTGTGCTTGGAGCCGCTGCCTGTATGGGAGCAAATACTGAAAATGCCGCTACCATCAATCAGACAGAAGATTACGGAGTTTTTCTGAGCTTGAAGGGAAGAGAAGCGGTGGAAGCCAGCGAAGGTTACGCCATCGCCGTGATTGACGCTCAAAACCTTTCCGCGGATGAAATCGCAGAGATGCAAGCGAGAGGGCAGACAGTGTACAGTTATTTGAATGTCGGCTCATTGGAAACGTTCCGTCCTTACTACGAAGAATACGAGTCGCTCACATTAAAGCCTTACGAAAACTGGGAAAACGAATTTTGGGTGGACAATGTGGATGTCTACGGTCAGTTTCCGACAGAAGAGACGTGTGCCGGTGTGGAATATGTGCTGAAGAGTTTGATGAGCCACGGCAGACCGGTTGTCATCAACGGCGGAGATCAATTCGTCAAAGCTTACTTGCAGCAAAACCAACAAGTGGACGACATTTTGACCGGGGTAAACCAGGAAACGGTGTTTTCATCCATCAATTTTTCTGACCGTTCACTCGGAACCCAAAAAGAAACGACCCACAATTATTACGTGGACTACCTCAATGACATGGATGCAGCCGGAGTAGACGTCTTTTTGTTGGAATACACCACCAACAGTGAGCTGGCCGCGGAGATCAATGAATTTACCGCCCAAAAAGGCTGGCGCTACTTTATTTCGGATTCTATTGAGTTAGACGGATAACTATAAAAAGCCGTGTCCCGCGAGAAAAGGGACACGGCTTTTTAGCGTAGAGGCTCGCCGCAACTCGGGCAGTAGTTGGTGCCGGATTCATAAGGACGGCCGCAGTTTGGACACCGCAGATCAGCCGAATAACCAGTATCCACCCATTCCAAGTCTTCTTCTTCGATATGGACAGGCCGGTTTTTCTCGATGGCTTTCCCTTTTTCAGGATTCAGCCGTGCCCAGGAGTTGCAGCAAGTGGTGTGAACCAAGTACTGTTTCCCGAACGTAAACAGTGGAATGAAAAACAAACGGAATCGGCTTCCGGAAACAAACGCTTCGTATCTGCCGAAGCGGCCGCAATGCGAGCACGTCATCGGTTCGTTGTAATCCAGTTGTTCCTGGAAAGAACGGACATCGATCAATATGAACATCCTGATTCCTCCTCTCAAACGACTCTCTTTCGTTCCAGTATAAACCGAAAAGTGTCCATTGTCTGGTTGAATGGCTCCACATCTATGTTCGCCAGTCTCTTTCTGCGAAGCGAGGACTTATGTTTGCCAGTGAGGATTCGGCTTCTGTATAATGAAAGCAGAAGCAAAGTGCCCGGCAACAAAGTCAGGGAGGTTTTTTTATGAACAGAGAAGAACCAACCGTTGTGGCGATCTGCGCGACAGCGGACGAAACAATGGCAATCGTCAATCAGTTGACGCAGGAAGGCTACAGTCGAGAAGACATCATGGTCTATGCCCATAAAGGAACCACGGATTCGTTTGAATCGAAAGAGGATGTACGTGTGGAAAAAGACGGCCAAAGCATGTGGGAAAAGGTAAAAGACACGTTCCGATCGGACGACCAGGCCTTTCCTGATTATTTGGAACCGTATATGGATGACATCCGGGCTGGAAAGTACGCGGTTGTGGTGGAAGGGTATCGAGGCAGAGCTGCAGCGGCGCCCGAACCGGAACCACGTGAAGAGACCCCCTCTGCATACGCGCCGCACATCGACAGAAAAGAAGCGGACGACGACACGATCCGGTTGAAAGAAGAACAACTACGCATCGATAAACACGAAGTGCAGACCGGGGATGTCGATGTCTCCAAAAACATTGTAAAAGAAGTGCGCACCATTCAAGTGCCGGTGGAACGAGAAGAGCTGGTCGTGGAGAAACATTCCTTTCAAGATGGCGACGGAGAATCGGAAACGATCCGCATTCCGTTGAAAGAAGAAGAAGTGGAAGTGACCAAAACACCGGTAGTGAAAGAAGAAGTTTCGGTACGGAAAGAAGTCACGGAAGACGTGGAACAAATTTCTGAAGAAGTGATGAAAGAACGCCTGGATGTGGATACGCAGGGTGGAGCCCGGGTGAAAGAGCGAAACCCTGACGACGAGCCGCCATCCCGCAGATGAGCGGCTGCCGGCGGGGACAGGAAAACAAGTTTGAAGACAAAAACAACCACCTTATAGAGAGCGGCGGTTGTTTTTGTCTATCCAGTAAATTGAAGGAACAGCTTCACGTCGTACGGTTCCACCCCTTCTTGTATTTCATGGGTATCCGGTGTGATTTCCTTGTATCGGCCGCCGGTTACAAAGGCATAGGCCGTTAGCACATGCTTCTCGCGGTATGGCTCAATTTCCTGTGCTTTTTCAGACGGCAGCGCACCTAGGAGGATTCCTTCGATGGACACCTGCAGGTTAGTGTGGGCGCCTGGCGCCAAATCCACATTCATCGTGGTGATGCTCCCGTATTCGTAGAGACGCGGGGAACGAGGAGAGGTTCCGGGTGTTTCGGCGGAGTAGTAGTGTTTAAAAGGATCTTCTGCCACCATTTTGTCCACGACTTGCTGAATCAACCTGAGGTCCTTGGTTAAATCGCGGCCGCTCAACTCTGTTTCATAGAGGATTGTCGGTCCCGAATCTTCATTAGAGTCGACAGCGGCTTCTTTGATGCGGTCGGAAGGTTTCGGCGTTTGTTTCTTTTGTTTGAAGAAATCAAACAATCCCATGCATTTCACCTCACTTTTTTATGTGACCAGTATTTTTTCTATTGTACCATAAGAGGAAAGGAACCACTTACAAAAAACAAGAAGGAACACTTCCATTTTGTTATTTTTGTGGTATACTCCAAACAAATAAATGGCAATGCCCCTCCTGATTCGAACCCTTCGAAATGTTGCCATTTCAATATTGGAACACAGTTCAGCAGTCCCCTTAATTTTTCTTTTTTCTGATTTCCCCTTCGATTTTAATCACCCATTTTTTATTTCACTGCCCATAGACCTCATTCACTTGCGGATTTATTGTCTCTTATTATCGAAATTCTGCCTCTCTCTTTAAATTCCTCGAATCTCAACTTTATTCCTTCCCTTGTGTATGACGCACCATCCTCTCTGTATAAAATTCCCCCGAGGAGATGAACCAAGTGGAAACACTCATAATCGGTCAAATCGATGTATTGTCGCAGCCTTTTCTAGATCAATTGAGCCGACAGACAGATTTGGTTCTTTCTGCCGACCGCCCCGTCTCAAACTTCACCGGTACAAAAATCAAACAATATACACACGCTGTTCAAGATGATAGTTTTTTGAATTTATTTTCAGCCTACTCGTTTGATGCGGTGCTGTTTTTTGTGGGCAGGCCCGAAAGCCAGTCCAACGATTCCTCCGAAATAGAAGATTTGGAACGGGCGCTGAACGCCTGTGCCCAAAAACCAATCAAAAAAGTGATCCTCGTCTCTTCTACTTACGTATACAAAAAAATGGAAAGCGTGTCGGAAGAAGAGTTCCTTGCTTCCAACGGGGCCGACATTCGGTTGTCTGCCATGGAAGAACTGTGCCGGACGTACCGTGAAACGTACCATGTGCCGGTGACCATATCGCGGACCGCCTGCCTTTACGGGGAAGGAGAAACGGCGTCGTATGTTGGAGACAGCATTAAAAAATTGGTGGAAGAAGATGAAATCGTACTGGATGGCAGGCTGGACCAAGTAGTGGGGTTTTTGTCGCTACGTGATTTGGCGACGTTGATTGAACGGATTTTGTTGGAGCTTCAAAAAACTATCCCAGTCATGAACGTGCCAGGATATACCCGACTCTCGCTGCAGCAATTCGCTGATTTGTTGAAGAAAAAGAAATTGGGCGTCTCCATTCGATTTACCGGAAGGGCGCTGGGAGCCGGTCCGCCGGTTCAGCTCCAGAAAGCTTTTGCGGAGTACAGGTGGGAGCCGGAAGTGGACCTCCTGCAAGAAATGGACAATTTAGTAGACCGAATCAGCAGCAGTCATTCTTCCACTCAGCGCTCGTTCTTTGACCGTGCAAAGGATTTTTACCGCACCCACTCCACCATATTGATTGGATTGGAGCTGATTGTCGGTTTCTTTTTGATGGAGTACATGATTGATTTCTCCGCCACCACTGTCCAATTCCGGGTGATTGACTTCAGGTTGTTGTTTGTCGTATTGTTTGCCGCTGCCCACGGGCCTCAGCTGGGGTTGTTGTCGGCGCTGATTGCGTCTATCTCCGTCTATACAAGTTACATGGCGATGGGGGTGGATTGGCGCATCATTTTCTATAACGTGGATAACTGGATTCCGTTTGCCGTATACTTCATCACTGCTTGGATCATTGAGTATGTGCATGACCGGTACCAAAGAGAAGTGGAAGACACCCAGGAAGAAATAGCGACCTTTCCAGACAGCACGAATTTTTGAATGACTTGTATTTACGGGCGTTGGAAAGAAAGTCAGGATATGAAAAACAAATCATCAGTTACCAGGATAGTTTTGGGAAAGTGTACCAATTTGACAAACGGTTGGAACAGGCGGCGCCTTCCACGTATTTTCAAGAAGCGTTACGTGCAGTGGAAGACTTCCTGGACAATCAAACCATCAGTTTTTATGTGTTTACCGAAGCTTCGCTGGACGCGTATCGATATGTGTATTCTTCTAAAGCAGAAAAGGTGAGTCCGGAATGGCTGCGGATGGCCGATTACCCGGAATTCGCCAAGCGGCTGACAGCAGGAGAAGTGTGGGTCAACAAAAACCAGATGAAGGGGTACCCGGATTATGCCATCCCGCTGTTTAAGGAAGGCAACTTGGTGGTGTTGATCACCATTCACGAAGCAGAATTTGATCAAATGAGCATGAGTTTTGAGAACCTGTTCAAGATTACGGGGCACTTTGTCTCCACCTCTCTACTGCATAAGCTGCAGGCACACAAAGAAGAAATGACCGCACCTCTTATCCAAACAATTGAAAACGCCCTCAATGAGGAACGCAATAGTCACCGCGAGAAAGAAACGGTAAAACCACGCAAAGAACCGACACTGCATTTAGTGGCATCACAACAAACAAAAGAAAATGACTAAAGAAGGCGAGAAAAATGATAGAAGATAGATATCTGCTTTTTTCCTCATCGTTCATGCAGTATTTTGTATTGTGTTGGGGCTGTTGCATGTTTTCGGGGTGATCCGGACGACACGCCGTCTGCTGCTTTTAGCCATGCTTCTGCCTGTATGGGGAGCCGCGATGGCGTATATTGCGGAAAGCTATGCGCGGAAGAAAAAAATCGGGTCGCGCACGGATGAACTGCCTGTACTGAATGACAACCGCTTTTCGTTTTTGCTTCAGCCGGTGTTTTTGGAAGAAGGAACAAGGGAGTCAGTGGTTCCTTTGGAAGAAGCGCTGCTTTTGGAAGAGCCGGCGGTCCGGCGGGAGTTGATGCTGGATATTATTCAAGAAGATCCCAAACGATACATTTCGATGCTGAAAAAAGTACGGTTGGGAGACGATGCAGAGGTCAGCCATTATGCCTCTACGG
This sequence comes from Atopococcus tabaci DSM 17538, assembly GCF_000429585.1. Taxonomy (GTDB): domain Bacteria; phylum Bacillota; class Bacilli; order Lactobacillales; family Carnobacteriaceae_A; genus Atopococcus; species Atopococcus tabaci. The sequence goes on along the minus strand of NZ_AUCD01000002.1, from coordinate 86,430 downwards.
CGTTGATGCAGATTCAACGGGAATACGAAATGGACCTGCGGAAGAAAGAAGACGCCCTTCATGCACGTCCGGGAGACGAAGAAGCTGTGTCGGCTTATTTAGATAAATTGAAAGAATACATCCAGTCAGGGCTGCTGGCAAACAATGCAGTCCTGGCACAGCGAAGAAAATTGAATACGATGCTTGTCCAACTCTTAGCGGAGTCTGATGGGGACAAGCAGTTGTATGCAGACGCCGTTGAAAACTTGTGCCCTCAAAGAGTACACCGCTGCTGAGTCCTTGCTGGAAGAAGCGGACAGCAGATGGAAACAGGATGAAACGCTCTTTTTGTTGAAACTGCAGTTGTACCATAAGACAAAAAACGGTTGGGAAATCAAAAAAGCAGTCCAGCAGATAAAAGAATCTGGAATTTACCTCTCCCCCAGCACGCAGGAAGTCGTGGCCTTTTGGAGCGGGAAAAGTGAGAGACAGCCATGAAAAAAATCATTCGTTAACGGTGTATGTTTCTATCGGCCTGTTGCTTCTGTTGACGTTTGTGGTCGTGATTGAACGTTTAGGTATCCAAGCGGAAGAAACAGGGACAGAATTGGAAGAGGTGCCGGCGTCAGTCGTGCAAAATAAGAAAGAACCAGAAGAACTGTTGAAAGAAACGTTGATCATCATGGACGAGCCGGTGGCAGGGCAAGCGGATGTTGAATTGATGCAAGTGCTGGATGGTCTGAGTGTGGGGTATGACACAATGGCAACAGAAGAAGCGGCCACCACCGGCCTGCCTGATTTGTCTGAATACCGTACAGTGGTTCTGAATACCTCTCAAACCGAACAATTGGCCAACAGCGGTGCGTTGGATGAAGTGATGAATTGGGTGGAAGGCGGAGGCCGCCTGTGGAATGCCCGTCCGAATGTCAATTCGGCGGCTTTTCTCAACTATCCGGATGCATTTGGCATCGAAGAGATGGAAGCTGGACCTCAGGAGGTTTGGCAGTTTGATTTGGTGACGGATTTTATGATTGGATCCGAAGGGTTTTCCTATGAATTGGAAGACTTCGAGACGTACGGGCTGAATGTGAGCGTTACGGAGGATACTGTGATCCATGCCGTGCAAGAAGAAACCGAGACGCCGCTGATTTGGGAAAAAGAATACGGACAAGGAAGAATTGTGGTCAACAACATGGATATAGGCGGAAAGTCCTCCAGGGGAATCTATGAAGCGCAGTACAGTTTGTTGGAGGATGTGTTTGCCTATCCGGTCATCAACTCATCGGTTTTCTTTTTAGACGACTTTCCGGCTCCTTTCCCTGAAGGCTGGCAGGAACACATCACGGAACACCATGACATGGATGTCGAAACCTTTTTCTCCACGGTCTGGCTGCCGGATATGATGCAGTTGGAGGAAAAGTATGGCATTCCATTCACGAACGTGGTGGTTGTCACCTACCAGGATAAAGTCGCGCCTCCGTTCGATGAAACAGTGGACAAAGAGACATTTGAATTTTACGGAAAACTGATGAATATGTCCGGTGGAGAAATCGGCTTCCATGGATACAACCACCAGCCATTGGTGTTGGACGGCTTCCGATATTCGGAAGATTTGGGCTACAACACCTGGCATTCAACGGAGGATATCGCAGCTTCTCTGGAGGCGCTGATTGCGACCACCAACGAAGCATTCCCGGAAGAAAACCCAAGTGTCTATGTGCCGCCGTCCAATATTTTATCGGAAGAAGCACGAGAAGTGATGGCAAATCAATTTGAAGAGATCAAAACCATTGCCAGTTTGTATGTTGTCACGGGTACCGCATATGAGCAGGAGTTTGATGTGGGAGAAGACGGTATTGTGAACCTGCCGCGTACCGTATCGGGGTTGGAGTTTTCCGAGTACAACCGGTGGATGGTATTGAATGAATTGAACTTTCATTACGTCAACAGCCACTTTTTTCACCCGGACGATTTGATGGATGAAGACCGAGGAGCGGACAAAGGCTGGACCTACTTGAAAGGGACGTTCGAAGAGTATTTGCAGTGGTTGGACGACCATGCTCCGGGACTGCGCAAGCAAAAAGCCAGCGACGGCGCAAAAGCAGTCCAGCGTTATGATGCAGCGACATTCCAACGAACCTCTTCAGAAAATGGCTACGAAATATCAATCGATAATTTTTACGATGAAATGTACGGGATTGTTCGGATCCGAGAAGGAACCGTGCAATCCGTGGACGGAGGGAAACTGACCCCGCTGACGTCTGAATTGTATCTGCTGGAAGCCACCCAAGACACGATCACCATTCAGTTCGACGAGTAAAAAGGAGGGCATTCCATGCGTATTTGCTTAATATTAGAAGGTTCCTACCCATATGTCCGAGGAGGGGTTTCTTCTTGGACGCAAGGGTACATCAAAGCAATGCCGGAGCATGAGTTCGTGTTGTGGCTGATTGGTTCAAAAGCAGAAGAAAAAGGGAATTACGTCTATGAATTCCCGGATAATGTGGTGGAAGTACGGGAAGTGTTTTTAGACGAACCGTTGCGGATACCGGCGCCGAAAGAAGGCCGTAAGACCGTCTTCACCGAAGAAGAGTTTGCGGAACACCGGAAATTGTTACGGGCTGAAAGACCGAATTTGAAAGTGTTGGCCCATTTGTATAACACAAAAAACATCCATATCAACGAATTTTTGATGAGTGAAACGTTTTTGACATTCACCATGAACTTGTGTCAAACGCATTATCCTTATGTGCCTTTAACCGAATTTTTTCACTCACTCCGCTCCATGCTGCTGCCGATGCTGTATATGATTTCCCAGGATATCCCGGAAGCCGATGTGTACCATGCGGTGTCAACCGGTTATGCTGGACTGTTGGGTTCCTTGGCCAGCACACGGAAGCAAAAACCCTTCGTGCTCACGGAACACGGCATTTATACGCGTGAGCGGGAAGAAGAAATCATCCGCGCAGACTGGATTTCCCCTTATCTCAAGCAGCTGTGGATTGACTTTTTCTATATGTTGGCGGACATCGTCTATACGCATGCAACTTCGGTCACGTCTTTGTTCGAGAGAGCCAAAAAAACGCAGGAGGAACTGGGAGCCTCCGCAGAAAAGACAAAGGTTATCCGCAACGGCATTCACGCGAATCGCTTAGCGGCCATCCCGTTGAAAGAACCGGACGGATACATTGATATCGGGGCCATTGTGCGGTTTCACCCGATAAAAGACATCAAAACGATGATCTATGCTTTTTATGAATTGAAACGAATGGTTCCGAATGCCCGCTTGCATATCGTTGGGGGAGTGGACGATGAGGAATACTACCAGGAATGTCTGGAATTGATCCGGACGTTGGACTTGAAAGACATCCAGATCCCCGGAGTTGTCAATGTGCTGGAATACATGGAGAAGCTGGATTTTACGGTGTTAAGCAGCATATCCAAAGGCCAGCCGTTGTCGCTGTTGGAGTCCTTTGCGGCCCGCCGACCGTGTGTGACAACGGACGTAGGAAACTGCCGGGAACTGATAAGCGGCGAGGAGACCGATTCGTTTGGACCGGCCGGCTTCACCGTTCCACCTTTGGATACCGAAAGAATGGCTGAAAAAATGGAACAACTCTGCAAAAATCGAACACTGCGGATCCAAATGGGCGAAAACGGACAAAAACGTGTCCGACAGTATTATATCCATCACGACATGATTGACCATTATATCCGCAACTATAAGGAGGTCCTTCAGCAATGGCAGGTATCGGCTTCGAATTAAACAAGCTGTTTGACAAGCAAGGGATTACAGCCAAAGTGCGCGCATACGGGTACGCAAGGCTGGTGGTATCGGGTCCGATGATTCTGGGAGTGGTTCTTCTTTTGGGAATCATGTATCTGTCCACCCGCGGCGGGGCAACACGGGGAGAACGTGAATTGTTGATATCCATGTTCACATACGCCTTGCTGTTTTCATTGATTGCCTCCAGTGTATTGTCCATCATCGTGACGCGTTATATGGCAGACATGCTGTACTCAAAACGAACATGGGCAGTGATGCCGGCCTTCTACGGCACCATTTTGTTGACATTGCTTTTTGCAGGAACCGCTTATGGGGTGTTCCTCTTTTTTTCCGGCATCCCGTTTGCCTATCAAGTGATGTCTCTCTTGTTGTTTTTAACTTTATTGGTTGTCTGGATTGAAATGACCTTTTTGACGGCCATCCGTGAATACAGAAGCGTCATGTTGACCTTCGCTGCTGCTGTCGGCATGGGCCGCTTATGGATGGATGGCGGTCCATTATTTCCGGTTGATTGTCCAATACTTTCCTAAAGGGAAGGGGACATCCTTGAATTTTTTGAGGTGGATTGAAAAGTATCCTTCCTTGCTGTTTTTAGGCGTCTTGATCAACTTAGGCTTGTTCGGACACCTCATTCTCATGTGGGACAGCCCGTTGGAAATTCTCGTTCAAGGCTGGTTCCATGGGGCTCCGACCTACGACGTGTCGGCTTTGGTGGCGATCATTTCGGTCCTCATCACCATGGTGAATTTCGTTGTTTCAACGGAAACCCGATTTTACCGGCACTACAAAGATTACTTATCGTTGTTGAACGGAAAGGGAAACATCACGGAAATTGAAACAACCGAACGGAAAATGATTCAAATATTGGAAGAAGAGCTGGGATACTTGACGATTAAACAAGTCATCACGACGTTTTTGTTTATCTCTGTTGGAACGATTCTGCTGCCCCGGACGCCGCTGGGATTTACCAGTGAAATGCTGGGGATTTACCGTATGCTGTGCATCGGGTATGCATTTTACGCAATCGGCAACAGCATGCTCATGATTTTGCTGTATTTTGAAGACAACAAAGGAGCGCTCCGTGCCGCGCTGCTGTTTGCGGTGACCACGAACCTGCTGACTTTCTTGTTCAGAGGATCGAACAGCGCTTTTTACGGCTTGGGATTTATTCTCGGAAGTGCGGTCTTTTACCTGTACGCCTCTGTCCGCCTGCGGAAGTACATCCGTCAACTGAAATACCACGTCCTGGCTGAACGTCCCATTTATGCCCATGAAAGAAGAGGCTGGGTGTCGAAAGCACTGGACAAGTATGAGTTGTTGTAGCGATGAAGAGACGAGTTGGTTTCTCATTCGTCGTATCAGCGGCCCTTGTGTTGACAGCACTTCTGTTGGGAGGATTGGAGATGAGAGACATGCTGTTTTTCAGGGAACGAACAACCGAACACTTCGATATGACAAGCTCGGTGGCGTCCAACCCCTTGATCGGTTTTGCTCCGCCGGCAAACAATCCTTCCGTGGCGGAAAACGATTCATTGGTCTATGTGGACATCACCTGGGAAGAATTGGAGCCGGAAGAGGGGATTTTTGATTTTTCAGCCACCGAACAGGCAAACTACCTGAAAAGATGGCGGGAAGAAGGCAAGCATGTCGTTTTGCGCTTTGTCACTGACTACCCGCAGCCGGAAGAACACAGGGACATTCCGGATTGGTTGTACGAAAAGACAGAAGGCGACGGCACCGTATATGCTCATTCATATGGAAAAGGGTACGCGCCCAATTATGCCAATCCGGTTTTCATTGAGTCACATGCAAAAGCGATCCAAGCTTTAGGTGAACAATACGGAAACGACACATTTATCAGCTATATCCAGTTGGGAAGTTTGGGGCATTGGGGAGAATGGCATGTCAATGTACAAGGCGGGGTTCCCCCGCTGCCTGCGGAAGACATTCGGGATCAATATGTTTTTCCATACATCGAGGCTTTTCCAAACGCGAAACTGTTGATGCGGCGTCCGTTCCGGATTGCAAAAGCGGAAGGATTGGGACTCTACAACGACATGGCAGGGCATCCGCAAAGCACACAACAGTGGATGGAATGGATCACACAAGGCGGTGTCTTTGACCAAACTGGAGAAGAAGCGTTGGCGGCCATGCCCCGCGCCTGGCAGACTGCTCCAATAGGAGGGGAATTCACGAGTGCCCTTCCGATGGGGCAAATGCTCACCACTCATTTGGAAAGAACGCTGCAATTGTTGCGGGAGTCGCATGCGTCGTTTGTGGGACCCAATATCCCCTCCGAAACAGGCGACACCAACAACGACTATCGAAACGGAATGACACAGGTGCTCCAAACACTCGGTTACCGCATCGGTGTGACCCATATGGAGTGGACAGAACGGTCAAACAGAGCCAGAGTGAAGCTGACATGGGAAAACCATGGCATCGCACCGCTGTACTGGGATTGGCCGGTTTATTTGTACTTTACAGACATGGAAGGCAATGTGTTGGGGAAAGAAGCGATTGACCTGCGCCTCACCCAATTGCTCCCGGGCAAAACAATCAAAACCACAACGGACTTTCAACTAGAGGAACCGTCCGGCGATGTCCATGCGGTGTCGGTAGGAATTGAAGATCCGATGACAGGAAGGCCCGCTGTTCAACTGGCTTCCAATCAAGAGAAAAACGGTAATTTAGCATTGTTGAAGGTGCTGGGCGATTGATTGCACTGTCTGCTCAATAGCAGGCAGTGTTTTTGTCGTTTTTTAGATGAGGAAAATAACAGCAAATAGAAAGCGCATTCATTTATTTTTAATGAAGTTTTTACCGAATTGTTATATTGAATAATATGTAGTTTTATTCAAGTTCAACAATACACAAGGGGGTTTTTATACATAAATTGCATCATTATACCTATTTTTTGAAAATGAGGAATCCTTCACATTTTAAATGTGAAAAACTCCCGTTCCGACACTTAAGAAAGCGTTATCATGTGGGCAAGTAGAAAACATTAGGAGGAAAAAAGATGACTAACGAACAATATCCTATTCATATTTATTCTGAAATCGGTCAGTTGGAAACAGTCCTGTTGAAAAGACCTGGGAGAGAAGTCGAGAATTTGACGCCGGAAACAATGGATCGCTTGTTGTTCGATGACATTCCGCATTTGGCGGTTATCCAAAGAGAGCACGATGCTTTCGCTCAAGTGTTGCGGGACAACGGGGTAGAGGTTGTGTACTTGGAGAAGCTGGCGGCAGAAGCCATCGATGCAGGAGAAGTCAAAGAAGCATTCCTGAAAGAAATGATGGATGAATCCAACATCCCTTCAGCAGCTGCATATGAAGCGGTGAAAGACTATTTGCTGGGAATGGAAACACAAGAAATGGTAGACGCCATCATGGCTGGGGTCAGAAGAAAGGACGTCTCTCTGGAAGCCGCACATCTTGCGGACATGGTTGAAGAAGACGATTCCCTCTTTTATATGGATCCGATGCCCAACTTGTATTTCACCCGTGATCCGGGAGCGTCCATCGGCAAAGGGTTGACCATCAACCAGATGAAATTTGAAGAACGCAGACGCGAATCGATGTTTTTGGAAGTCATCATGGAGCACCACCCGCGTTTCGCCGGTCATGACATTCCGATTTGGCGCAGCAGAAACGAAAAAACGAGCATTGAAGGCGGGGACGAACTGGTCTTAAGCCCGAAAGTATTGGCCATCGGCATCTCTCAACGGACAAAAGCACAGGCGATTGAAGAATTGGCCATCGCTCTTTTCAAACACCACACAAGTTTTGAAAAAATCTTGGCGATTAAAATTCCGAATGTCCGCGCCATGATGCACCTGGATACGGTGTTTACGATGATCGACTATAATAAATTCACCATACATCCAGGTATTTTACACCTCGACGGTTCCATCGACACATATATTTTGAAAAGAGGCGAGGCAGAAGACACCATCCGCATCACGAAGCGAACCGACTTGCAGGGAGTGCTGAAAGACGCATTGGAAGTGGAGGAACTGGAATTGATTCCATGTGGCGGAGGAGATGAGATAGCGGCTCCGCGCGAACAGTGGAATGATGGCTCCAATACGCTGGCTATCTCGCCGGGAGTTGTGGTGACGTATGACCGGAACTATGTTACCAATCAACTGCTCCGTGAGAAAGGCGTCAAAGTCATCGAAATCGAGTCGAGCGAATTGTCCAGAGGCCGCGGGGGACCCCGGTGCATGAGCATGCCGCTGGTCAGAAAAGAACTGTAAGCTTATAAAAAATCAACCATTGGAGGAGAAGCACATGCAAAACGTATTTCAAGGACGCAGTTTATTAGCCGAAAAAGACTTCACAAAAGAAGAGTTGATGTATTTCATCGATTTTGCCGCACACTTGAAGGATATGAAAAAAAGAGGCATCCCACACCGGTACTTGGCAGGAAAAAATATCGCCTTGTTGTTCGAGAAATCGTCGACACGAACCCGGGCCGCATTCACGGTCGCGGCGGTCGATTTGGGGGCACATCCTGAATACCTCGGAAAAGATGACATTCAGCTGGGTAAAAAAGAATCGGTGGAAGATACCGCAAAAGTGTTGGGACGCATGTTTGACGGGATTGAATTCCGCGGATTCAAACAAGAAAACGTGGAGCTGTTGGCCGAACACTCCGGAGTCCCGGTGTGGAACGGTTTGACGGATAAATGGCACCCGACCCAGATGCTGGCGGATTATCTGACCGTCAAAGAACACCTGGGGACATTGGAAGGCGTGACACTGGCTTATGCCGGAGACGGACGCAATAATGTCGCCAACAGCCTGTTGGTTACGGGAGCCATCTTGGGTGTCAATGTACACATCGTCTCCCCGAAATCGTTGTTCCCTGAAGAGGAACTGGTGAAAATGGCCCAATCCTTCGCCGAAACTTCCGGCAGCAGCATTTTGATTACGGATGACGTGGACGAAGGAGTCAAAGGAGCAGACGTCTTATATACAGACGTATGGGTGTCGATGGGTGAAGAAGACAAATTCGCCGAGCGGATTGCGTTGTTGAAGGATTACCAAGTCAACATGGATATGATTCAAAAGACTGGAAAAGAAGAAGTCATCTTCCTCCACTGTTTGCCAGCTTTTCATGACACCGAAACCGCTTATGGAAAAGAGATGGAAGAAAAGCACGGATTGAAAGAAATGGAAGTCACAGATGAAGTATTCCGGAGCAAGCATGCGCGTCATTTCGACCAGGCAGAAAACCGGATGCACACCATCAAAGCCGTTATGGCTGCAACATTGGGCAATTTATTTATCCCGCATGTGTAAAGAGACGGGAGATGAACAGCTGACCAGGACGCGTCTTGGTCAGCCTTTTGAGAAAAGCGAGTGGAGGGAAAGAAATGACGGACAGAAAAATAGTGGTGGCTCTTGGCGGGAATGCGATTTTGACAGATGATCCGTCTGCCCAAGCCCAACAAAAAGCATTGGAACGGACAGCAGGGTATTTAGCGAAGTTTGTGGAAAATGGAGACAACATCATCGTCACCCATGGAAACGGTCCGCAAGTCGGGAACTTGTTGTTGCAGCAGGAAGCAGCCAACAGCGAAAAAAATCCCGCAATGCCGCTGGATACGTGTGTGGCAATGACGCAGGGAAGTATCGGTTACTGGCTGCAGGCGGCCTTGGCCAAAGCGTTGAAAGAGAAAGGGTTGGAAAAAGAAGTTGCTTCAGTGGTCACCCAAGTGGTGGTGAGCGAATCAGATCCGGCTTTTAAAAATCCAACCAAACCAATCGGACCGTTTTTAACGCAAGACGAAGCGGAACAGGAGATGCGGAAAACCGGAGCAGTCTTTAAAGAGGATGCCGGAAGAGGATGGAGAAAAGTCGTCCCGTCTCCCAAACCAGTCACTATCCGAGAACATAAAGTGATTCAAACGTTGGTGGATAACAATATCATTCCGATTACTGTAGGAGGCGGCGGCATTCCAGTCATCGAGCAGGGCGGCATGTATACAGGTGTGGAAGCGGTCATCGACAAAGACTTCGCCTCTGAAACACTGGCGGACTTGCTTCATGCGGATGCCTTGGTCATTCTGACAGGTGTGGACAACGTGATGGTTCACTACCAGCAACTGAATGAAAAGAAATTGGAGAAGGTTTCTGTTTCTGAAATGAAGCGTTATGTGGCGGAAAACCAGTTCGCTGCCGGCAGCATGCTGCCGAAAGTAGAAGCAGCGATTCAATTCCTGGAAAAAAATCCAAAAGCGAAAGCCATTATCACATCGTTGGAAAACATTCCGGCCGCAATCGCTGAAAACGGAGGAACAATCATCACTGGTGACTGAGGAGGTAAAAGCATAAAAGGAGAGTTTTGCAGAATTTTTTGATAATCTGATAAAAATGAATGGAGGAAAAAGAGAATGGAGACAAGTGAAAACGTAAAGAAAAAACGCTTTTCGATGCCGTCTTCTTTCACAGTACTCTTTCTGATTATTGTATTCATGGCGATATTGACTTGGTTTATTCCAGCGGGATCCTACGAGGTGGATGAAGCTGGAAATATCCTTGCCGGAAGTTTTCATTATGTAGACCAGCAGCCACAAGGTATATGGGATATATTTATGGCTCCTGTAAAAGGGATGATCGGAACAGAAGGCACACCGGGCGCCATCGAGGTCTCATTATTTATCTTAGTTGTAGGTGGATTCTTAGGAGTTGTCAACCGAACAGGTGCGCTCGATACGGCTATCGCTCAAGTCGTTTCCGCCAACAGAGGCAGAGAAAAATTGTTGATTCCGATATTGATGTTGATTTTCGCTTTGGGCGGCACCACTTACGGGATGGCAGAAGAAACGCTGGCGTTTTACCCGCTGATTATTCCAGTTATGGTCGCGGTGGGATTTGATGTGCTGGTGGCTGTGGCCATCGTCCTGCTGGGGGCTGGAGTGGGCGTTCTGGCTTCGACGGTCAACCCATTTGCAACAGGGGTGGCTTCACAGGCATTGGGAATCAGTCCCGGAGAAGGGATTGTCTGGCGCTTGATTTTCTTCGTCGTCATGTATGCCCTTGCCACTTTGTACGTCTACCGTTACGCTACCAAAGTAGAAAAAGACCCATCAAAATCCTTGGTCGCGGAAGATTATGAAAAAAACAAAGAAAAATTCAAAGTTGAAAACCAAACGGAGAAAATGGATGGACGGCAAAAAGTGGTCATCCTACTCTTCGCCTTGTCGTTCCTGATTATGGTTTTGGGATTGGTTCCGTGGTCGTCGTTAAATGAGAATTGGACATTTTTTGAGAGTGTGAACCAAGGATTGATGAACCTTCCTGTTGTGGGGACCGTATTGGGGCAGCAACTCGTGCCGCTCGGCGAATGGTACTTCATGGAAATCACCATGCTGTTTTTCTTGATGGCCGTCATCATCGGACTCGTCTACCGGCTGCCGGAAGGAGAGATAGTTTCCAGTTTCTTGGACGGCGCCAAAGACTTGCTCAGCGTTGCATTCGTGGTGGCTGTTGCCCGTGGGATTCAAGTGATCATGAACGAAGGGATGATTACTGCTACCATCTTGAACTTTGGAGAACAAAACCTCGCTGAACTTTCACCGGTCTTGTTCTCGATCTTAACGTACATTTTCTACATTCCCATGTCTTTCTTGATTCCATCTACATCTGGACTGGCCGCAGCTACCATGGGGATCATGGGACCGCTCGGCACGTTTGCCGGTGTGGCGGAACACGTCGTGATCACTGCCTACCAGGCAGCGAGTGGCATTGTCAACTTGATTACTCCGACTTCCGGAGTCGTGATGGGGGCGTTGGCCATCGCCGGTATCAACCTGACGACTTGGTGGAGATTCACAGCGAAGTTGATAGCAATCATCTTTGTCGTCACATGTATTCTATTGGGGATGGCGGCTGTATTTGGATAAAAGAAAGAAAAAGCGTTGCTCTGCAGGTACCCGCAGAGCAACGCTTTTTTTAGTGTGTGTACTCATTGAAGTAATCGGGTTCGTTAAACAAGAGACGTTTGTGTACATATCGAATCTTTTCTGATTTTCTAAGCTGTTGGATGATTTGTCCGGTCGTTTCTCGGGAAGCGCCGCTTAATGCTGCAATTTCATTGATAGTGATCGGATACGGGACCTCGATTTCGCCATTTTTTTCGTCACCAAGTTCCGTCATCAAAAAGCTCAACGATTGAATAACCCGGGTATGGGCACTGGAAACTACCAAAAATTGGATACGTCGTTCTTGTTCTTTCAATATATGGCTCAATTCTTTGTAATACTTCAATAATTGGGAAGGATTTTTGGAAAGGATATCTTCAAAAAGAGGGAACGGAAGCGCATACAATTCGACGTTTGTTAAAGCAGACGCCGTGTAGTGATACATGTCTCCGCTGAAGATCTCTCCATATGGAAACAACCTTCCTTTTTTTACATAATCGACATACAAAAAGTCTCCGGAAATGTCGTAGCGTTCCAACCGGACCAGGCCGCTTTCGAGATAGAAGAGGGTTTGCTTAGGGTCTTCTTCATAGAATAAAATCTGTCCTTTCCCATACTTCCTGAAACGTGTGTACTCTATCAAGGACTGAAATTCTTGGTCGGTGAAGCCGGTGAATTCTTTTTTGTGGCGCAGTGGATGTGTGGATAAATCAGTCAATGTGGAACACCTCCTACATGTTCAGTATACCATACAGGGAAACCAGCGATGCCAATAAAAATGGAATGGAAACAACCAAAAAAGTCCCTTTTGTGTGAAAAGGGACGGACGGTTTATTCAACGACCAACACACTGTTGGTGAACAAATCTGTTTGGCTGCGGTAAACGGGGGACGCATGCTTCAAGTTGCCTTCAAAGACAATGTTTCCCTCCGCCTGCAAAAAAGTTTGCGGCCGCACCAAATTCGGTGAAACACCCAAATCCAGGATGCCGCTGTTATGTAAAAGATAGTAAACGAATTCGGAACAGACAAAACGGTTTTCTCTGCAAACCGGTCGTTCGTGCAGATGGTCAATCAGACCTAAATAATTGTACTTATATTTTTCCGGATGGGTGAGAAACTCACTTAACAACTCCCAAGCTTTGTCGTACTGCTCTTGAGTGACCGCAAGTTCGATGACCGCACCCGGCAAATGATCTATCCCTTTGTAAATCCCTGTATCGAATGCTTCTTTTTTAAATCGTCCATAAAAGGGATTGTGCGGATATTTTCTCCCAAAACTGTACATGGTGCGCAACTCTCTATCAAAGGAGATGGCGGCATGCGTATAGGTATCTTTTGTCACAAAATAAATTAAATCCGACACGACCGTCCGCGGCCGCGACAAGACTATGTAGACAGATGTTTTTTCCATGTTCTCCTCCAAATGAATCATGATTGGTTGTCCGATTGATATCTCCCCCACAACACTTTCCATCGAACGTGGTTTCATTATACAACTTTTAAAGGCAAATGAAATCAGACTAAGGGATTATTATTGGAGGGGTGAAGGCGGGGCAAAAAAACAGCGCTCTTTCAATAGGTTTGAAAGGGCGCTGTTTCAATCAAAATCGATTTAGATGGTCAATTGGATCGAATCATTGTAGAACGAACGATAAGTCATATAACTGGCAATGAAAGAAGAGATGGCGGTCACCGCAATCAACATGAACATCACCACAATTTGGTAGCGGATGGCTTCGGTGGGGTCGACGCCGGCAAACATCAATCCCGACATCATTCCCGGAAGACTGACGAGTCCCACAGTTTTGGTGCGGTCAATGGACGGCGCCATACCGGTTTTGATGCTCTCGCGGACAATCGTCATGGACGCCTGTTTTTTATCCGCACCCAGAGCCAATTTCTCCAATACTTGCTGGCGGCGGTCCCGGAACTGCGTGTGCAAGGTGCGGTACACCACTCCGATGGTGGTCATCGCATTGCTGGCGATCATCCCGGTGATTGGGACAATTTGAGAAGGCGTCCAGTCGATGGCGCCTGAAAAGACCAAAATCCCCAACGCCAATGCGGTTCCCACACCGATGGAGGTAATGGAGATTGTGAACGATTGATCGATGCCTTCGCTGCGCTTGTGGGCATTGAATGAGGCATTGAACACAATGAATAAGACCATGATTAAGGTGACAAGGGTGTTGTCGATTTGGAAAACGAAACTCAGAACGTATCCGATAATGAATAACTGAATAACTGCGCGGACTCCTGCAACCAGGATGTCGTTTCCAAGTCCCAATTTTTCTTTGTAATCAATCAAAATGGCCATCACCAGCAGCAGCGTTGAAAGAAGCAGCGATAAATTACTGATTTCTAAGCTCTCCGTCATTTGATTCCCTCCATTTCGCCTGCTTTGAGTTGGATGATGCGGTGAGAAGCATCAATTTCTTCTTGGTTGTGTGTGACCCACAAAACGGTGATGCGCTCTTCGCGGTTCAAACGTTGAATAAAGGAACGGATGATGTCGCGGTTTTCTTTATCAAGTGAACTCGTCACTTCATCCATTAACAGTACTTTCGGCGGATACATCAAGTTCCGGATCAATGCCACCCGTTGTTTCTCCCCGCCAGAAAGTTCATGAACCGGTTTATCCAAATAATTTTCCGGGAGCTGAACGGTCTGCAGTCCGCGTCTGGCCCGCTCTTCATCAAACGGTTCTTCCCGAATTTCTGCGGGAAAAGCCAGGTTGTCGCGGACCGTTTCATCGAACAGCACGGCGTTTTGGAAAAAGTATGAGACTTCCTTCCGGTAATCGGTGGGGTTGAATTCGGTAATCGGTTTATTTTGATACCGGATGACACCGGAAGTGGGAGTCAGCAAGTACCCGATTAATTTCAATAAGGTACTTTTTCCACCGCCGGAAGGCCCCGTAAAGGTGATGATTTCTCCTTCTTCCGCCTCAAACGTGATGCCGTTCAATATTTTTCGACCATTTGCTTCAAAACCAACATTTTCCAATGACAATATCGGCTGAGCCATGCATTTCCCTCCTTTTTCAATCTTATTTATTATAACAGAATTTGGTAAAAGGGGGAAAGCATATGTAAAGAAGGGGAGGAGGTCCAAATATACCGGCTGGATAAAGAAAATTTGGACAAAAAACAGGGGATTGGCCCAAATTACTCTCTTTTATAGGAATGATTTGGGTCGAACAGGTGGAAACAGGACAAATCGTGAAAGCGGGCAGGCGATATTTGGACACCTACAGACAGAAAAAGAAGCCAGGAGACACGTTCCCGGCTTCTTTGCTGTTTATCTGAGGTTGTCGCTGTTGTCTTCGGCGCGTTTCCACACAATGTAGGAAGAGGTCGCGTTGGACGTGATGGTGATGCGGTCGCCGTCCATTTGGATAATGCGATCCTGCACTTGTCCGAGACGGTTGGGAATCATGCTGACTTCCATGTGATGGTAGAGCGTTTGGTTTTCCTCGTCCACTTCAAAACGTCCGGAGTAGGCGTGGTAAGCGTGAGCGGCCTGCGCCATCAATTGAGCGGACATGTAACCGTCGGGAGTGTACATAAGGAACCCGGTGGCGTCTTTTCCTAATGGGTAGAACCGTTCGCCGTCCTTATTTTCCCGTGAGTATTCCAAAAGGGTCCACGTGCCGATGACTTTTTCACGAAATGATTGTCCCAAAGTAATCCTCCTAGTTGATTTCGGCCCCACTTGTCCGCAAAAAGGAACTCAAGGACAAGTGGGGCCGTTTTCTAACCTGCGCTCACTTGTCCATAGAACATTCGTTTACGGACAAGTGGTCAACGTCTTTCTTAAAAATGCTTTTTGTACCACTCACCGGCCGCATCCACTTCGGAAACGGTCAGTTGGTGACCGTAGTTTTCCCAGTGGAGGTCAACAGTGGCACCGGCTTCTGACAACAAAGCCTTCAGTTCTTCAGACTCTTTCGCCGGGCAAATCGGGTCGTTGGTTCCGGCACCGATGAAGACAGGGGTTCCGGTCAAGTCCGGCAAGTCAATGCCGCGTCTTGGGACCATCGGGTGGTGCAGAATGGCCCCGGCCAGCGCATCTTGATAATGAAACAGCAGGCTGCCGGCAATATTGGCGCCATTGGAGTACCCCAATGCCAAGACATTGCGGCGGTCGAATGCGTATTCTTCAGCCGCTTCATCGAGGAAGTCGTTCAACTCTTTCGTGCGGAAGATCAAGTCTTCTTCATCAAACACGCCTTCTGCAAGACGGCGGAAGAAGCGGGGCATGCCGTTTTCGCTGATGTTTCCACGCACGCTTAAAATATTGGCTCCAGGAGCAACGCGCTCAGCCAGAGGAAGCAAATCGCGTTCTGTGCCGCCTGTTCCATGCAAAAGCAGCAATGTTGGTTTTGTCTGGTCGGAACCTTTTTCAAAAATGTGTTTCATTGTTAGTCTCCTTTCAACTCTACTTAATCGAGTTCTCTTACTTCAAACGGAATCAAGCCGTCGGTCAATCGTTCACGGTGTTGTTCGTATTGTTCCGGTAATTTCAATTCTTGTCCTAGTGTCTCATAAGATTCGTCGTGTTCAAAGCCGGGTGTATCGGAAGCAATCTCAAACAAGATGTCGCCGTATTCTCTATAGTAAATAGCCTTGAAATAATTGCGGTCTTTAACTTCCGTTACGCCGTAGCCGTCGTTGTGGACGTGTTCCTGCCAATCCAAGTGGTCGGCTTCATCTTTGGCGCGCCAAGCGATGTGGTGTACCGTGCCGACACCCATGGCTCCGCGTGGCATCGCTGTTTTCTTGACGTCCACGATGTTTGCGATGTCTGCGGAACTTTTCAAGCGGATGTAGATGCCTTCTTCCGCCACTTTTTCCAATCCCATGGTTTCTGTCAGCGTTTGGACAGTCGATTCTGGCTGGGTGGAGTACAATACGGCGCCGGCAAATCCTTTGACCGCCACTTCCGGTGTCACATCGCCGAAAGTCCATTGATTCAACTCGCCGCCTTCGCGTTCCACCAATTCCAATTGCAAACCGTGGGTATCTTCAAATCGCAGATAGGTTTCGCCGAACCGCTCTGTTTTTTCAAACGGTACATTGAACTTCTCGAGACGTTTTTCCCAGAAAGAAAGGGCACCGGTTGGCACCGCGTAAGAAGTCACGCCGACTTGTCCGCCTCCGATTCGTCCTCTGCGCGCGTTTGCCCACGGGAAGAAGGTGATGATCGTTCCCGGTTTGGCGCTGTCGTTCCCGAAGTACAAGTGATAAGTGCCTGGATCGTCAAAATTGACGGTTTGTTTGACGAGACGCAGACCTAAAAGTCCTCCATAGAAATCAACGTTTTCTTGCGGATGCCCGACGATGGCTGTGATGTGATGGATACCTGATGTGTGTTTCATGTGTACGCTCCTTTTGTAGTTGTATATAGTTCCATTTAATAAATCTCGAATTAGTAATAAGTGGTATCTTTATATTACATGCTTGCTTACTTTAAGTCAATAAAAAAGTCATTGATGAAAAATCATCAATGACTTTTTACGTTTAAACCGTTTCTTTTTTAACATTTGCATTTGCTTTTACAATGTGTTTTGCATAGAACTTATCAATGATGACAGCCAGTGCGTTGTCGCCTGAAACGTTGGCTGCTGTCCCGAAACTGTCCTGGGTGATATACAAAGTGATCAACAAGTTCCCCAATGTGCCGGTCGGGTCAATCCCAACGATCGGCATGAACGGCAGAGCACTCATGATGGCCCCGCCTGGAGCACCTGGAGCAGCCACCATGGCGATGCCCAATGTCGCAACGAAACCAGACATCAAACCGAAACTGTACGGCATGTCAAACATCAACAAGACCGCTGTCACACAAGACGTCACCGTTACGATGCTTCCCAATAAATGAATGGTAGCGCTCAAGGGAATAACAAAGTCACGAATTTCTTCAGACACCCCGTTTTTCTTTGCACATTCCAAGTTAACAGGAATGGTCGCTGCAGAAGACTGGGTCCCCAAAGCCGTCAAATAACCTGGAATTTGATTTTTCAGCATGGTCAAAGGACTCTTCCGTGCATAAATCCCTGCGATAATAAACACTAGCAAAACCAAAATCAACTGCATGGCAAGCACAACAATAAAGACGCGCCAGAAAACAGATAGAATGGAGAAGACAGTTCCTGTATAACTTAAGTTGATGAAGTTCCCAAAAATGTAAAAAGGCAACAGCGGAATAATCAAAGTGTTCAAAATTTTCGTGATGATGGCGCTAAATTCCGTGAAAAATCCGTACATGACTTCGCCGCGTCCTTCGCTGCGCAACCAGGAGATGAAGACCCCAAACAAAAACGCAAAAACAATGGCGGAGGTCACATCCAACAATGGTTCCAATGGGATGGTGAACAAAGGCTCCAACGCTGCTATTTCTTCTTGGACATTTTCTGTGATGGATGCATCAATGAACAACGGGAAAAGATTGCTGGAAACAAAGTATGCAATGAAACCACCGATCAATGTAGAAGAGTAAGCGAGCAAAAGATTGATGCCCAACAGTTTACCTGCGCCTTGCGTCAAATCAGAAATCCCTTTAATAACGTATCCGATAATCATCAACGGGATGATAAAAGACAACAAGCTGGAAAATAAACTGGATGCAGTAATAAAAATCTGAAAAATAACTTCTGGAATAAAGGTTAATTGGCCGACCAAAATACCTAAAATAATTGCGAGAATCAACTTGGGAACGAGTCCCATGTGTGCTTTTTTCAGCTTTGCCACCATGAAATTTCCTCCTTAATAAATAATATCTTTGGCTTGATACGATAGAATATTCTTAACCAATCTTGTGGATAATGACCCCATTATACATGATTAGATTTTAAATAGAAATAGGAAAACGATTACTAATAATTATTTTTTGTGCAACCGCCTTCATTTTTCGATTTTGTCTTTTAGGTGGAAGAGAATGAAATTTTCATGAAATAGACATATAATCACCTGCTGAATTATGGTAAAATTGAAAAAATAAAAAGCAAGAGACGCTTTTAAATTGTTCGATATGTAGTAGCCACATGCATCTGTTCATATTAATATAAAGCGATCGACTGAAATTCACCAACAATACACCAGCGAAAGCGAGAAATTTGATGAAAGTAAGCCGACCGAAAAACCCCATAATAAACAAAACACAACTGACGGAACAAGTGAAGCACTTTATTTTTGTTGGAGTTGCCTTGTATTTTATTGTTTTAGCGTTCGTGTTTAATTCGCCGCAAGAAATCTTACATGGCCAGATTAAAATACTTGTCTCCCCGGCCAACCTGTTGACCGATTATTTTGCGTTGACGAACATCGGAGCCGCGTTGTTTAATTCCGGGTTGATGATCCTGCATGCATTGGCGATCATCCGACTGGTACGTGCCATAATCAACGGTCCCGTCATTGCCGCGATTTTGACAGTTGCCGGTTTTTCCTTGTTTGGAAAAAATTTGTATAACTCCATGCCGATTGTGCTTGGAGCACTTCTATACGCGA
The DNA here is from genome assembly GCF_000429585.1 of Atopococcus tabaci DSM 17538. GTDB lineage: Bacteria > Bacillota > Bacilli > Lactobacillales > Carnobacteriaceae_A > Atopococcus > Atopococcus tabaci. The sequence continues at coordinate 67,218 of NZ_AUCD01000002.1, read as the reverse complement.
AAGTGACCCGCGTCCCTACGGAAAAGACGCTTTTGGCGGCTTTATTCGGCACTGCGTTAGGGCCTTTAGTGAGCGAAGTGTCGTTTAACATTGGACTGTCCCTCCCAGTGGGAATCCTTGCGGGGTGGGTAGCCGGAATGGTGGCTGGATTTCTTATCCCGCCACTTGCAGCCAGTTTTGTGAAGTTCACAAAAGGGTTCAGTTTATATAATGTCGGGTTCACCAGCGGCATTATAGGAACGGTTTTTGTTTCGTTTCTGCGGGGAGTGGGCGTCACGATTGAACCGATCAACGTTCTTTCTTCCGGCAACAACATCCCGTTTGAGCTTTTCCTTTCCGTATTGTTTATCTTCCTGTTCTTAATGGGATATGTGTTGAATGGCATGAGTATCAAAGGGTATAAGAACATGTTGGAGGAAACGGGTCAATTATCTGCAGATTTTGTGGATCTCTTTGGATTTGGCGTCACGTTGATGAACGTAAGTTTATTGGGATTATTGGGCACCGCCTATCCTGTGTTGTTGGTCGGAGATTTGAATGGTCCGGTAATTGGAGGTATCTTCACGTTAGCCGGATTCGGAGCCTTTGGAAAACATCCGAAAAATGTCCTGCCTGTGCTGGCGGGTGTCACATTGATGGGGTTAATCGGTTCCTACGACCTCACCTCGACCTCTGTGATTATTGCCGGACTTTTCGGCACAACGATTGCGCCGATATCGGGTCATTATGGACCGGTAGTGGGCATGTTGGCAGGTGCACTGCATTTGTCTGTTGTGATGAATACCAGTTTCCTGCACGGCGGAGTCAACTTGTACAACAATGGATTCGCCGGCGGGCTGGTGGCGGCTTCGTTGGTGCCGTTGCTGGAGGCGATTGACTATCACAAAGAAGCCTACAAAAAATGGCACGAACCTGTCGATCCGGCGGAAGAAATCGAAATCGAAGAAGAACTATAATCAAACAAAAAAGAAGCTGTCTCCGAAAAGGGGGACAGCTTCTTTTTTGTTTGTTGATTTAATATTTCTTAACGGAAGCATCATAGATGGAAGAGACGGCACTTCTGAGAGACTCGTCAAACTCGCCTTCTGATTGCCCGTACGAGACATCTTCCACCAATGCGCGGGAGAAACTGGCGATGATGCCGTTGTTGTTCTTCAATTTTTCATTGGCTTCATCACGGGAATAACCGCCGGAAAGTGCCACGACACGGACGACATTCGGATGTGCGACCAATTCTTCGTAAGTGCCTGCAACCGATGGGATGGTCACTTTCAACATCACATGGTCATTCTCGCCTAACTGGTTCAACTGATTGAGAAGTTCTTCTTTGAGGATATTTTCTGCATCTTCTTTTTCTTCGCTGTAGATGTCGACTTCCGGTTCAACAATCGGAACCAATCCGGCATCTATAATTTGACGTGCCCATTCGAACTGTTGCTTGACCACTTCTTTGATGCCGTCGCGGTTCGCTTTGTGGATGACGGAACGCATTTTCGTTCCGAAAATGTTGCGTTCGTTGGCCCGTTCCAACAGCTTATCCAGCTCTGGGAAAGGTTTCATCAACTGTACGCCGTTTTCTTCTTCAGCCAACCCTTTGTCCACTTTGACGAAAGGCACGATGCCTTTTTCTTCCCACAAATAGTCGCCGGTTTTTTTACCTTCGATGTCGCGATCCATCGTTTGTTCGAAGAGAATGGCGCCCAGGATGAAGTCGGAACTAAACGCTGGAGAAGTGATGATACGCGTACGCATTTCATGGACCATGTCAAACATCTCATCTTCATTGGAATAGGCATCTTCGCCAACTCCGTATTCAGCTAGTGCTTTTGGTGTACTGCCGCCGCTTTGATCCAAAGCTGCGATAAATCCTGACCCTTTTCTGATATGCTCCAATTGCTTTTCATTCATCAGATGGTTCACTCCTTTGAAAATTTGAATGGTTTCCTTCCGCATTTCTGCGTTGGAAAAATTCTTTCATTCTTACCATAACACAAACTAAAAAATGGGAGAAACAAAGTGAATCCGTCAGGGAAGAGCAAAGCAAGGGTGGTGTCGTCTTTCCTCATTCATGCTAAAATAAAGCAAACTGCGATTGAGAAAGGACTCGACGTCATGAACCCATTTGCAAGACTGCTTTTAAAACTGATTGCCTCGTCGGATATCGATATCCGGCAGGACTATGAGCGGGTCCGGAAGCTTCGCCGTCTCACGTCCCGAATCGCACGACCGGTGAAAAAAATGTATTCGGTGATGGACTCGCAAATTTTTTCGGAGGATTATTCTCATGAAATTCCAGTGCGTATTTTTCATCCCAAGAAGCTCCGGCACGAGGAAGCGATCTTGTTTTTTCACGGCGGCGGTTGGGTGACAGGAGACATTGAAACCTACACCAGTGCCTGTATCCATATGGCAGATGCGTTGGGTAGAAAAGTGTACTCAGTGGATTACCGTCTGGCGCCGGAGAATCCTTACCCGGCCGGATTGGATGATTGCATGCGAGTGGCCGAAGTAGTGATGGAAAACTTATCGATGACAGGAGTGAAGTCGCCTTCTGACTGGGTGTTGATGGGAGATTCTTCCGGAGCCAACTTGGCCGCGGCCGTTTCATTGCGGTTGCGGGATGAGGGGAAAAGGGTGCCTGCGCAACAAATTCTGTTGTACCCAGTGACCCATTGGGACCACACCGCAGCCTCACCTTTCGAAACGGTCCGCACAAAAGGGCGGGATTATGGCTTGACGGCCCAACGAATTCAAGATTACATGGAAATGTACCAACCGGAATTGGGAGAACGGAAAAACGCCTATGTGGCTCCATTGATGGCGAAGGATTTTGCCAATCAACCGCGTACGTTGATTGTCACTGCTGAACACGACTTGTTGCGGGATGAAGGGGAGGCTTACGGAAAAGAACTGGAACAAGCCGGGAATGAGGTGCAGATTCACCGGGTCGCGGAAAGCGCGCATGGGTTTATCACGCTGCCGCCTTTTACCAAGCCTGTGAAAGAAACATTTAGAGTAATCAATGATTTTTTGAAAGAAGGTCCTGCTGCTGATGAGAAGGAGTTTGAGAGAAGGTGAAAAGATGCCGGAAAAGAATAGGTGGGTGCGTTTGGACAATGCGTCCAATATCTTTTTGGCTGCCCGTAATGACACCGATACAAAAGTATTCCGGTTGAGCGCACGGGTGGCGGGACCGGTGAAACCGGCTGTGTTGCAAAAAGCGCTGGACAAGACGTTTGAACAATACGTGTTGTACCACAGTGTGCTGCGCCGGGGCATCTTCTGGTATTACTTGGAACAAAGTGAATTGAAACCGAAAGTCCAGCTGGAAACAGCCCCTCCGTGTGCGCAAATTTATCACTACGATCGCCGGGAGCTGCTGTTTCGAGTGTTGTATCATGCAGACCGGATACATCTGGAAGTGTTTCATGCATTATCAGACGGAACGGGCGCGATGGGCTTTTTCCAGGATTTATTAACGGAATACCTTTCGCTCCGTTACCCTGAGGTTTATGGAAACGTGGATTCATTGGATTCTGAACGCCTGCAGAAACAGATGGAAGACAGTTTTGCCCATTATTTCCGCAAGACCCGACAGTTGAACTTCGCTGAAGCCGCGCAGTCGTCGCTTCAGACCGTCACGAAAGTAGGGAAAAAAGCGGCCCATTGGTTCAAAAGTACGTACAGTCCGGTTCCGGTGGGACGGAAGAAAAATGTGTACCGCGTCCGCGGGGAAAAAACACCGGACAACCGCATGCATGCCATTGAACTGGAGATGCCGGTGAAAGAAGTACTGGCGTTATCCCGCAAAGAGAAGGTTTCCTTAACCATTTATTTGACCGCACTGTTTGTGGAAGCGACCCAGCAGACAGCTCCGCCTTCTGCAACGCCGCGTACCATCACCGTTTCGGTTCCAGTCAACTTACGACAATTCTTCCCGTCCCGTACGTCACGCAACTTTTTCAGCACCACCCATTTGGCTTACACTTACGGCGAAAAAAAGGATACTTTATCACATGTCTGCCAGACCTTTCAGGACCAGCTTCAGCGGCAAATCAGTCCAGACAGCTTGGAAACACGGTTGAACCGATTGATTTCATACGAATTGAACCCGTTGGCGCGGATTGTCATCCGGCCGTTGAAAGATGTGCTGTTGAAGGTAATCAATTATTTCAACAACCGCAACACGTCGTTGGCGATGTCCAATTTAGGGCGGGTGGAACTGCCGCAGCCGGTGGATGGATACGTTGAGCAGGTTTATTTTCAAACAGCTGCGGTCCGGCCGCAGTTTTGCATGATCAGTCATGGGGAACATTTGACGGTCACCTTTACGTCCCCGTTTGTAGAAACAGCGATTCAACAACGTTTCGTGCGTATGCTGACTGAACGAGGCGTTTCGGTCACGGTTGCTGCCAACAAAGTAACCGAAGAAGAACTGGAGGGAAAACGATGAAGCAATGTTCTGTTTGCCGGGTGCAAGTGAAAGGGAAGTGGGAGACATGCCCACTCTGCCGCGCAGCGCTCAACAGACAAGAAAAAGAGGGGAGCCGTGACCCTTATCCAGAAGTGCCGCTGCGTTTCAACAAACAGCGGGTCACGAGGTGGCTGATGCTTATTTCCTTGCTTATTCTCGCAGTATATTTCGTAGTCGACTTTTTTTTCTTGGCCCAAGCCGGCATCTGGCGTCTGGTTCTCTTCGGCATCATGAGCATGTGGCTGGTGATGCTGGTGATTTTGCGAAAAAAACGCAACATTGCCAAGGGGATTGTCTACTTGCTCGTTTCTTTGTCTTTGTTGATGTTGTACTTGGATCATTCGCAAGGACAGATGGACTGGTCGGTTTCTTACGCGATTCCCATCATCTGCAGTGCCTCGCTGGCGGCCATGTTTATCGCTTTGAAAGTGGTACGCTTGAGCGTAGGCGATTATGTGTTGTATTTGTTGCTGGCGACTTTGATGGGATTTGTGCCGGCCATCTTTTTGGGGATAGGTTGGGCAGAAAATGCCTTGCCGTCACTGATTTCCATTAGCATGAGTTGTGCGATGCTGGTGTACGTGCTGCTTCGTCATGGCAGAGAAATTCAAAACCAGCTGATTAAACGGTTGGATGTGTGAAACTGCCAAGTTAAAAAAATACAAAAGAGAGCCCTTTGGGTTGTGAAGGAAAGGTAATACCCAGTAAAATGAAAGCGGAACAACCGTTGCGACACAACTAAAAAAGGAGGATCAGTATGGCTCGGCGGACAGTCAAAGACAAGAAACCCTTGAACAGTTTGAAGCTGCCTTTGAAGAAGTTGGATGAACAAGTCATCGTCCTTACCGGTTCAACCAGCGGCATCGGTTTGGTCACTGCGCGTATGGCGGCCAAGACAGGCGCCAAATTGTGATTTCCGGTCGGGATGAAGACGCATTGCGTACATTGGCGGAAGAACTGTCATCTCAAGGAGCTCAAGTGGTGTATGTCAAAGCAGATGTCTCCAAAGAAGAAGACGTCAATCGTTTGGCCCAAAAAGCAATCGACGCATTTGGTGGTTTTGATACGTGGATCAATAACGCCGCAGCAGCGGTATACGGCCATGTGACGGATATTCCTATTGAGGTCGCCCGAAAATTGTTTGACATTAATTATCGAGGTGTCGTTTACGGGTCGTTGGCCGCAGTTCGTCATTTCAAAGAAAAAGACAGTCCTGGCGCGCTGATTAATGTAGGCAGTGTCGCCGGCAACCGCGCATTTCCTCTTCAAGGAACGTATTCGTCATCCAAATTTGCCGCCCACAGTTTCACGGATGCTTTGCGGATGGAAGTGGAGAAAGACCAGCTTCCGGTTGTTGTCCCGCAAATCCATCCCGCCCGCGTGGACACACCCTATACGGACCACGCCGCCAGTTACATTGACAAAGCCCCTACACACGATGCCATGATGTCCCCGCCGGAAAGTGTAGCGGAAGCCATCTTGTACGCTGCCGAAAAACCGCAACGAGACATTTATGTCGGTGGGCAGGCGAAGATGCTTTCCTTGATGGGAACTTTGATGCCCCGCGTCACGGAACGGTACATGGAACATTCTGTTTACCCCACTAATTACGATGCTTACCGTGAAGCCGAGTCTCCTGATATGAGCACCTTGCAAGGGAAAGGTGAAGAACTGCGGGAGAGAGGCACAAACAAGGGATGGACCCGAAAAGGGAGTTGGATGGTTAAAATGAAAAAACATCCTCTTTTAACAACATGTGCCATTGCATTTGGAGTCGGATTTTTATTGTTGTGGATTGGAATGGCAATATTTGAAGATCCGAACAAAAAAACGTAAGCGGAAAAAAGCGATGCTTAAACACCGCAGGAACGTCATGATGATGAAGCACCCGAAAAAAACAGTTGCGGTGAAACACCCTAAAATGGCGCTTAAAATGGCGGAAAAACACAGTATGTAACCACTTAATAAGATTGGATGCAGGTCACAACCAGTGGCCTGCATTTTTTGTGCTCAGAAAATAGATTGTTAAAAAATGTTCAAACATAAACTGAGGATAAATGCCGAAAATATAAGAGGGAGTAGTTTCAATATACTTTTTTATCAGTAATAAGGAAAAGTTTGTTGAATTTTGAACAGCTGTCGATTATGATGAACCTAATAAGAAAAAAGACGGAAAAAGTGAAGAGGTGCGGATGTGAAAGAAATCAATTTGAACAACACGGTCTTCCAATTGATCCAAGAATACCCGGAACTCAAACCGGTTTTGGTGGATTTAGGCTTTACTCCACTTCAGGATGATAGGATGCTGCAAACAGTCGGCCGTATGATGCCGCTTAATAAAGGTGCCCGGCAAGTCGGCCTCAGCCAAGAAGACTTGGTCCAATCTTTGACGCAGCACGGTTTTGAAGTGAAGGAGTAAAAAGATGGCTCAGCAACAGAAAAGTCAGCGTACGATTGAAACAGAAAAGCGTCAGGAAAAGCTGAAAGAACTGATTCTCCGGCTACACGAAGGAGAAGACCAAGACGTCATAAAAAAAGAATTCGCCGAGCATTTTTCCAATGTCAGTGCCTTTGAGATTGCGGTGATGGAACGCCGGTTGATGGCGCAGGAAGGCATCGAAGCGGAAGAAATCATGCGCCTGTGCAACATTCACGCCTCGTTGTTCACTGGAGCGGTCGAAAAACCAGAGAACATCTCAAAAGAGATGGAAAAGCAGGGCCATCCTGTTCAAGTATTGAAACAGGAAAATTTGGCCATTGAAAGTGCGTTGGAACGCATCGAACGGGTGCTGGCAGCCTACATGGAAGAGCCGGAAGCTGATTTGAAATCCGGCTTGTTGAAGCAGTTGGCTATCTTATGGCAATTTGACATCCATTACGAGCGGAAAGAAAATTCCATGTTTCCCATTATGGAACGGTACGGCATCCTGGCCCCTCCCAAAGTGATGTGGGGAGTGGACGACAACATCCGAATGCTGTTCAAAGAATTCAAACAACTTGTGGAAGAAGACGAGATGGATAAACTGCTGGATGCATTTGCGGAATTGAAGTATGAGTTGGAAGAAATGATCGTGAAAGAAGAAGAAATTCTAATTCCCATGGTGACCGATGCATTTAATGAAGACGACTGGATTGCCATCGCCGAGGAATCTGAAGAGATGGGCTACTGCATCGTCAAGCCGGAAGCGAAATGGGTACCGGAGCGGAAAGTGTTTGAAGAAACCGGGGCCAGTGTCCCATCTGACGCCAAGCTCAACTTTGGAACCGGTCATTTGACGTTTACGGAACTCGAGAAAATCATGAATTTGCTGCCGCTGGAAATATCTTTCATCGACGCGAACGACACCTTCGTTTATTTCAATAACAACAGCCAGAAGAAAATTTTCCCCCGCACAAAAAATGCGCTCGGCCGACAAGTGCAAAATTGCCACCCGCCGAAAAGTGTGGATAAAGTCATGGCGCTCCTGAATGCTTTCAAAACCGGCACCAAGGATGCTGAAACCCTGTGGTTCCGTGCTAAAGGCAAGTTCTTGATGGTAACCTACAAAGCGGTACGGGATGATAAAGGAACCTATCTGGGCACATTAGAGTATGTCCAAGACATCGGTCCAATCATGGAGCTGGAAGGTGAAAACAAAACCATCAGTGAGTAAAGAAAGTCCCCTTAAAGTGAAGGGGGCTTTTTTGTGTCAACAAATAAGAGTGACAGAATCAACAGCCATAGGTTTGAACATGGCCGGCAGCTCGAATAAATGGTATGCTGAGAAAAAGTAAGTAGAAAGCGAACTATCTCAAGGGAGGAGAGGTACGGAAATGACGTGCAGATTGTATCAACACAGCACGCTGGGAGCACTGATGGCAGGGTGCTTTGAAGGAACCATGACCATAGAAGACCTTCTGAAACAAGGGGATACCGGAATTGGAACGGTTCACGGACTTGACGGTGAACTGATTGTCTTGAAAGGACGGGCGTATCAAGTCGGAGTGAACGGGGCTGTGCAGCAGCTTGATGGAAAGGAACGTACCCCGTATGCAGCAGTCACTTTTTTTGAAACGGAAAACACGGTGGAAATCACCGAGGAAACTTCGATGGAGCGCCTGACGAAGCGGCTGCAAGACCGCTTTTCCAGTTTGAACACCTTCCAAGCGGTCCGCATTTCTGGAACATTTGCCAAGGTACAGTGCCGTTCGGTCGCCAAACAAGAACCGCCTTACCCCAAGTTGGTGGAAGTGACACAGAGCCAGACGGAATTCACCCGTGGGCCGGTGGAAGGCACATTGATCGGGTTTTATGCCCCGGAACTTTTCAGTGGAATGGCGGCACCTGGATTCCATTGGCATTTTTTGAGTCGAGGGGTGGATTTCGGCGGCCATGTTTTGGATTTTATATTGGAAGACGGGACGGCCGAGTGGCAGACAATTGAAACAGTGGAACAGCATTTCCCGGTTGAAAACGACGCATTTTTGTACGCAGAAATAGAAAGTGAGTACCTGAATGAGAAAATTGAGGAAGCAGAGAATTAAAGGCAGAAAGGGGACGATGGAAGAGTGAAAGTAAGTATTTTGGATTATGCGGCGAAAGACGAAGGCATGACGGCACACGATGCCTTTTGGGCCACAACCGAATTGGCACAATTGGCGGATCGGCTGGGATATCACCGCTTTTGGGTAGCCGAGCACCATAACGTGCCGGTATTGGCCGTCAGCGCACCGGAAATTTTGATGACCCATTTGGCGGGCCGCACGGAACGCATCCGTATCGGTTCCGGCGGCGTGATGCTGCCGAACTATTCGGCCTACAAAGTAGCGGAATGGTTCAAAATGATGGAAGCTTTGTATCCCGGGAGGATCGATGCCGGAATCGGAAATTCCCCCGGCGGCGACAAGTTGGTTTACCAGGCATTAAATGAAGGGAAAACAGAAAAACCGGATTATCAGCAGCAATTCAAAGATTTGGCGGGGTTTTTGTCCGATACCCTGCCGAAAGGGCACAAATACAAAAGCAAGCGGGCTGCCCCGATCATCGAAACCACTCCTGAAATGTACTTATTGGCGGCAAGCCAGCGGAACACAGGGATGGCCGCAGAAGTGGGCGCGGGACTTGTGTATGCACATTTTATCCGTCCAGACGAAAACACCGGTGTGGAAGCAGCCCGGTCCTACCGCGAGCAGTTCCAGCCGAGTAAGTTAAGCGACAAGCCGCATGTCATTGTTGCGGTTTTTGTGGTTGTCGGCGAAACGGAAGAAGAAGCGGAAGAAATGGCACAAGCATTCGACTTGTGGTATTTGTCTTCCGGCAGCCGCAAACGGGCCGCATACTACATGCCTGCACCGGAAAAAGCCTGTCAAGTGGACTATTCAGATGAAGAAAAAGAACTGATCCGCGAGAATCGAAAAAAAGTGCTGATCGGAGACGCCGCCTCCGTCAAACAGCAGTTGGAAGAACTGCAAGCTCGGTACAATGCGGACGAACTCTTGATAGTGCCCAATGTTTATTCCATTGAAAAACGCAAACAAGCCATCCGACTACTGGCGGATGAAATGGAACTGGATTGAAACACATCGGAAACGTTTCGTATACGGAACGTTTCTTTTTTGTGGGTAGATTGGCCAGCCGCTTTTTAGTGAAAGTCATCAAAAATTCAGAGTTTTTTGCTTCAGGTACTCTCTATTGTGTTATACTGGTGAATAAATTATTAGAAACTGATGAATAAACCAGGAGAAAGAAGGAAATGAGATGGAAGCACAAGCGATGAAACACCGATCAGAAGTCACAGAAGCGCTCACGTGGGATTTGACTGCGTTGTTTGAGAACAAAAGAGAGTTTGAAGAAACAGTCCAAGAGCTGCAGGCCAAAGCAGACACCTTCACTCAACAATATGACGGCAACATCAAAGATGCGGCCAGCATGATTGAAGCGATCAAAGACTATGAACAAATCCGGAAATTGGCAACGTGGATCGGTCAATACGCTACCCTGCCGACAAACACGGACATCACCGATGGGGAAGCGATGGAACGGGCGCGTTACATACGGAATGTGCTGGCAGGCGTCAGTGCCAAACTCAGTTTCTTTGATTCCCAATTAACGGCAAACGAAGAAGCGGTGCTGGATGAAGTGGCTCAACAGGCACCGGAATACGCTGCGTTTATCCGCCGTGTCAAGAAACAAAAAGCTGTACAATTGGAACCGGAAGTGGAAAAAGCTCTTGCCCAATTAAGTCCGGTCTTCGGTGCGCCGCAGCAAATATTTGAGCAGGCCCGGTCCAATGACATGGATTTTGGCACGTTCACAGCCAACGGAAAAGAATACCCGTTGAGTTTTGTATTGTACGAAGAGGTTTATATGTACCATCCGGACACTGAAGTGCGTCGGGCGGCCTTCGACCAGTTCTCGCAAGTGTTGGAAAAATACCAGAATGTGGTGGCGTCCGCTTACTACACGCAAGTCCAAAAAGAAAAAACAATGGCCACAATGCGCGGGTTTGATTCCGTGTTTGATTATCTATTGATGGATCAAGAAGTGGACCGTGAGCTGTATGACCGGCAGATTGACACGTTGATGAACGACTTTGCGCCGGTGATGCGCAAGTTCATCACCCACGTCAAAGAACTCAACGGCTTGGACAAAATGACGTATGCTGATTTGAAAATCGACCTGGACCCGGAGTATTCTCCGACCATCACCATTGAAGAATCAAAAGACTTGGTCAAAGAAACCTTGCAGCCGTTGGGACAGGAATATGTCGACATGATTTTGCGTGCCTATCCCGAGCGCTGGATTGATTTCCCGCAAAACAAAGGCAAACGCTCAGGTGCATTTTGCTCCACGACATACGAGAAACACCCGTATATCTTGGTTTCATGGACCAATCAACTGTCGGACGCATACACCTTGCTGCACGAATTGGGGCATGCAGGGCAAGGGTTATTGTCCAACGCCAATCGCTCGCTTCTTGCATCCCGTCCATCGTTGTATTTGATCGAAGCGCCATCGACTTTCCACGAATTGCTGTTGACGGATTACTTGAAGAAACATACCGAAGATCCACGCATGGAGCGGTCGGTGTTGAGCAAAATGATTTCCAAAACGTATTTCCACAACTTCGTGACCCACTTGTTGGAAGCGGCCTATCAGCGGGAGGTCTACAAACTGGTGGATGCCGGGAAAGGATTTGATGCCGCCAAATTGAGTGAGATCAAACGCAGCGTCCTGGAACAGTTTTGGGGAGACGCAGTGGAAATCAATCCTGGAGCCGAGCTCACATGGATGCGTCAAATCCACTACTACATGGGTTTATATCCATACACGTATTCAGCAGGATTAACCATCGCCACACAGGCATTCTTGAAAATGAAAGAAGAAGGGCCGTCCATGGTGGACAACTGGCATGAGTTCCTTGCACTGGGAGGCGAATTGATTCCTGTCGAAGCTGCAAAAGTGGCCGGTGTGGATATTACGACAGATAAACCGTTGTCTGACACTATCCATTATTTGGATAAATCCGTTGATAAAATTATTGAGTTGAGCGCCCAAATTTCCTGAACCTATTGAAATAAAAAGACGCTGAAGAACCTATAGTTGCACGTGTATCCGTGCGGCTATAGGTTTTTTCTGAAAATAGTGTTGACGAAAGCGTTTTTCATATGCCATAACTTGAAGGTTAATATTCGAAAGGGGAAGAGAAATTAGGTAAAGGAAAAGTTTTTTACAGTTGGTGGATTGTGGCAGGCGCAGCGATTATTTTGGCTGTGATGGGTTCGGCTTCTGTAGCAGTGGCAAATCTTTATCAAGCTCCTGTAACGGCAGAATTTGGCATCAGCAACAGTCAGTTTGCCATCAGCCATTCCCTCGTTTTAGGTGTGGGGATTTTTTTGTCTCCATTTATTTCACAGAAGTTTGCCACAGGCAACTTTAACCGCATTTATGCAATCAGTGTGTTGGTTTATGCCCTGGCGTATATCGGGTATGCCTTCACATCAAATATTTATGTATTTTATCTTCTATCTTTGTTGGTTGGATATGGATACATGAGCACCACTTTCATCCCGACCACTATGTTGATCAACAAATGGTTCGTTAAAAAACGTGGACTGGCATTGAGTTTAGCCCTCACCGGATTGGGTATCGGCGGAGTGGTCTTCAGCCAATTAGTGACAACCCTCATCGAAAATGTCGGTTGGCGTATGACGTATGTGGTCTATGGGCTCATCATGTTGGCGGTTGTCCTGCCGATTGTATTGTTTGTATATAAAGTGAACCCTGAAGACATGCAATTGAAAGCATACGGGACAGCAACGGATGACCTTGGCCAAGCTCGTGAACGCAATGAAGACGATGAAGGCGAAATGCAGCAAGTCCAAGCGGTTCGTATGTCTGTCTCTGAGTCAATGAAGAAACCTTTCTTCGTACTGCTGGTCGCAGGGTCTGTCTTGGTGGGAATCACCAATAATGGTGGATTAGGCCAATTTCCACCTGTGTTGACCGAGTTGCACGGCGCAACCGTGGCAGCAATGATCATTTCTGTTTATTCTGCTGTCGGGATTGTTGGAAAATTGATCCTGGGGAATCTCAATGACCGCTTCGGCATTATTGTCAGTATCCTCTATTCCTGCATCCTGTTGGCTTTATCGTATGTCTTGATGATGTTTGCCGGAAATCTTGCGGTGGCATTTGTGTCCGCAGTTTTGTTTGGATTGGGGAACGCCATCGGAACGGTATTGCCGCCGTTGATGACGTCATCGGTGTATTCTGCAGAACAGTATCCAAAAGTTTACGGATACGTTCCAAGCGGCGTCCAGCTGGGGATGACCGTGGGATCACTGTTTGCAGCAGGGATTGCGGATTTGACGGGGTCTTACAATGTATCGTGGATAGCCATTGCCGCGTTGTGGTCGCATTCGCATGGGGAGGTTCTTACCGCAACGCGCGGGCTTACATCGCATAGACGAGTGCACGTTGGAAAGAGGCTGTTTGTCTGACAAGACTGACAGCTTCTTTTCCTGTAAAGAAGTCTGTATAGAGTATAGGAAGCAGCGCAAAGACAGGAAAACAGGAATAACTAAATCGGTTTCTAAACGACGCCAAAAGGAGTTTTTTATGGAAAAGAAAAAAATATTTTATGATTGGTGGATTGTTTTAGGGGCCATCATTGTCTTGGGAACAACGGGGCCGGCTGCGGTAGCGGTGGCCAACATCTTCCAATCCTCCGTGACAGCGGAGTTTGGCATCAGCAACAGCCAATTTGCTCTTACGAATTCCATCGTATTGGGAGTAGGCATCTTCTTGTCGCCGTTCATTTCGCAAAAACTGGCATACGGCAACTTCAAACGCACCTTTGTCATCGGTGTCCTTCTCTACGCTTTGGGGTATGCAGGGTATGGACTGGCTCCAAACATCTGGGTGATTTATTTCTTGTCATTGTTGATTGGTATAGGAAACACCGCTTGCATCATCATTCCAACAGGGATTTTGATCAACAACTGGTTTGTCAAAAAACGAGGGTTGGCGATGAGTCTTGCGCTGACCGGTTTAGGATTTGGCGGAGCCATCTTGAGCCCACTGTTGACCGGGTTGATTGAGTCCATCGGCTGGCGCCAAACGTATTTGGTTTACGGGACAGTCATGTTGGCGGTCGGATTGTTCGTGGTCATGTTCGTGTTTAAACCGCGTCCAGAAGACATTGGGTTAAAACCATACGGTGTGGAAGAGGCATCCGACCTTCCCGCAGGCGCCCAAAAGAGCGGAGAAAACCAAGAACAAACGCAAGGCGTTCCAATGTCTGTAAGCGAAACAATGACCAAGCCGTTCTTCATCTTGTTGATTGTCGGTGGAGTGTTTGCGGGTATCATGAACAATGGTGGATTCGGTCAGTTTCCGCCGGTGCTTCAAAATGTGCACGGTGCAGGAACCGCGGTGACCATCGTGTCTCTCTATTCGGCTATCGGTATTGCGGGAAAGGTTATTCTCGGCAATTGACAGACCGTTTCGGAGTCATTGTCAGTACCATTTATTGTGCCGTTTTGTTGGCGTTGGCCTACATTTCCATGTTGTTTGCCGGAAATGTGATGTTTGCGTTCGTCATGGCTCTCTTCTTTGGATTGGGCAACGCAGTCGGCACCGTCCTGCCGCCGCTTATCACTTCGTCCATTTATAAAGGGCGTCAGTGAGAAAACCTACGATTTCAATCGTAGGATGAATCACGTCTCGGACGCCCATCGTTATATTCCGTTAATTGATTTTCAATATATTTTTTAACATGATTCTTTGACACGTTCCCAAGAGTTCCAGCGTAATAAGAGTTTGTCCATAAATGACCTCCCCATAACTCTTTTTTTGTTTCCGGATAATCCAAAAACCACTTCCTAGCAGAACTACCCTTTAGTTTTTTTACAATTTCTGTGATTGAATATTTCGGCTTGAATGTAACCATTAAATGTACATGGTCCTCGACCACTTCTATTTGTTCAATTTCAAAATCATGATTTTTTGATATTTCTTTCATGATTGAAATCATGTGTTGTCTTTTTTCATCGGTTGTAAAAATTTCTTTTCTGTATTTCGTTACAAACACAAAATGATAATGCGTTTCATAAACATTTGTCTGTGTTTTAACCACCATATAAGTACCTCCTATTACTTATATACTAGCATTGTTTGTTTGTTTAATCAAACCATGTATGTTAATATATAACTAGACAAGGGAGGTGAAAAGACAATGTTAAAAGGAATTAAAATAAAGATATATCCGAATCAGGAACAGATTCAATTCCTCGAACAAAATATCGGCAATGCCCGTTTTGTCTGGAACCAAATGTTGAACATGTGGAACACACGCTACCAGAACAATCCGAATCTGCCGGCTTTGGGAAAATATGACTTAAGTTCACTTCTCCCAACAATGAAAAAAGAATATGAGTTTCTTAAAAAAAGCGAATCGACCAGTCTACAGTTCGTATGCGAAACGCTTCATGGTTCTTTTGTTGAGTTTTTCAAAAAAGCACGCAGACATCCACGTTTCAAATCGAAGAAAAAGGCAACACCATCTTTTACAGTCAAAAACAATAAGAATATCGAGTTGAAAAAGAACGCCATCAAACTTCCGAAGATTGGTTGGATGAAAGCTCGATGGTCCGATAATGTTTCGTTCGATAAAATAAAGCAAGTAACAATCACCCGTACCCCTTCTGGTTATTACAAAGCATCTGTCTTAGTTGAAAGCGAAAGCCAAGTATTAGATAAGATAGGTAAGCAAATAGGACTAGATATGGGGCAATCGGACTTAATGATTGGTTCAGACGGAACTCGTGTCGAAACGCGTACTTACAAGAAATATGAAAGAAAGTTAAAACAATGGCAACGAAAAGCATCTAGACGTCTGCGTTTGGCGAAAGAAAAAGGGACTCCATTAGAAGAAGCGAAGAACTACCAAAAATCTAAACGAATGGTTGCTAAATACCACGAAAAGATACGCAACTGTCGACAAGATTATCTCCATAAAGCGACAAAGAAAATCGTCATAGAGTATGATTTCATCGCGGTTGAAGATTTACGCATCAAAGGAATGCTTAATAAAAAGAACAGTAAGTTAAACAACCATGCGATAGCCAATCAGTCTTGGTATGAACTTCGAACGATGTTTGAATACAAATCCGATTGGTATGGAAAAACGTTTGTCAAGGTAGACCCGAAATACACGAGTCAGGACTGCTCGAACTGTCAAAAACGCACCGGTCCTAAAAATGACCTAAGTGTTCGCCAATGGGTTTGTCCGAACTGTAAAACAAAGCATGACCGTGATATTAATGCAGGGCGAAATATTCTAAATAAAGCATTAATTCAAGTGGGTTAGTCCTACAAAACAATTGGCTTGGGACGAGCCTTAGTAACATAGACACGTAAGACGACCTGGCGGTTACCCGCCCTTTTGGGATGGATAACGTCCTGTCGCAATGTTGTTCCTAGAAACCACCGAATTCATTCGGTGTGTAGTTCATTCCACAGAAAATTATCCGAAAGCGTACGGATACATTCAAGGCGGTCTGCAATTGGGCATGACGTTGGGATCGCTGGTGGCGGCTTCCATCGCTGACCTCACAGGAACCTACACTGTCTCTTGGATGGTGTTGACCGTGGCGTCTCTCTTGTTGGGATTTTCTTGGGTGTTCGCCAACAAAAATGCACAAAAATACATGCCAAACAAAACAGCTTATTCTACAAAATAAAGAAAAGCGGTGCCTCGCTTCGAGGCGCCGCTTTTTATTTGAAAGGAGCTTCTCATTGACAAAGAATGGGAGGGTCCGGATATCTTTGTTGGGGAGAAAGCTCCTCTTTGACAAAGAAGCAACAAAAAAGTTTTCTTTGTCAAAGAGAAGCGGGATCACCGACAAAGAAAATTGAAAAAGCGATTCTTTGTGGCAGAGCGCATCTTTTTATCCGAAGATGTCAAAAAAGGCAGCTGGATTTCATTCCAGTGCCTTTTTTCTTTATAAAGGAGTGCCGAACAATTGGGTGGCATACAACATTTCACCATCGTAATGCACGCCGATGCCCACTTCTTCAAATCCTTCGTGAACCATGTTTTTGTAGTGGCCTTCGCTTTCAACCCAACCGTTGAACAACAACTCCGCCATCTGTTCTTCGTCCAACGCATACGTCGCCATCCCCAAGTTTTCTCCTGCCAGACGGTACGTGTACTCGTATTCCGGTTCTTTCAAAACGGTAAAGGCTTCACTGCCGTCCGGGCGGGTATGGGAAAACAATTCTTCTGTTTCCCGCGCGCGTTGATCGGCGGCTTTTTTCAGTTGTTCATTGTACGTCAATTCGGGAAGACCTTGTTCCACGCGCAGTTCATTTAACAACTCAAAAATCCGTTGTTCCACCAACTCATAATCCACTTCTCCCGACTGATCGGAAGAAGAGTCTTCCGCGGTTTGAGATTCGTCCATCACGTCGAGCGTGTACATGGAAGAAATGTCGTCCGCATTGTAGATTTCTGTTCCGTTGGAGTTTGAACGCCACGATTCAGGGGCCGGTATGGCTTGTGTAATCGAGACAAGGGCATCGCCGGCCCAAGTTCCCGCTAAAATCTGGGTCTCTGCCAACCAAAAACCCGCAACGATGGACACCACAATGGTAATCAAATAACTAAATAGTTTTTTCATATGGGAAGCCTCACTTGTCAAAAAATAAATGCTGTTTGTAACAAATTAACAATCCAGAGGCGAGTATATCAAAGAAACGTTAAAATTTCTATAACCATTCTGTGAAAACCGGTCCCTCTCCTTAAGTTGGAGGGATAAAAATCGGGAAATCAGGAGCGAAAAATGTGAACAGGAAAAACATACCGGCAAATACCACGAAGAACGCGCCGGCTAAAATCAAATAGATCATTCGTGGTTCCACAACCCGGTAAACATGGATGGCCACCAACTGACCGATCGGTACCGCAATGAATAATGAGCCGATGTCAATGACCGGGGACTCGATATGAAACCCGCCTGTCCATGTATAGTACCAGGCGACGATGACGGCCATGCTCAAAAATCAGATACCGCAGCTGCCGTAAACCATTTGTAGCGGGAGAGATTTTTGCTGTTTTTGAAAAGAACATACCCGATTCCCCACCACAACAGCAACGGCCAAAAGACAAGTTTCAAGTGCTCCCAGATACTTTCATTGATGGGAGCGAACAAGCCAGCAGCCGGGAGTTCGCCCGACCATTCATACAGAAAATGTAATGGAACAGAAACGATACACACAAACGCAATGCCAATCCAATGATAAATCTTGGCAAAGCGCGCGTCTCTGTTAGAAAAATTCGTCAACATTTATGTCTACCTCCAATGCAACTTTGTTCTCATCTTATACAAAAAAAGAAGAGGAACCTAACAAAAAGCACTCGTAGATAATTGGTTTTGAATCCGCTTTCTTGTATAATGAAGACGTAGGAGTTATCGGAACAGTCCACTGCAACGGGAGAAAGCGGACAGACAAAGGAGGAGAACCGCATGGCGAAAGAAAATAACACATACGACAAGAAGCCATATGTTGTTGATTTGAACGCGATGATCGAAAAAAACAAACATTACCGGACCACCATTTGGACCGGAGAGAACATGCAGTTGATCGCGATGTCCATCGCTCCACATGAAGAAGCGGGGCTGGAAGTGCACCGGCAGGCGGATCAGTTTATTTTGATTGAAGAAGGTATGGGATTGTGCCGGATGGGAGCGGAAAAAGACGAAA
Source organism: Atopococcus tabaci DSM 17538 (assembly GCF_000429585.1). Classification (GTDB taxonomy): domain Bacteria; phylum Bacillota; class Bacilli; order Lactobacillales; family Carnobacteriaceae_A; genus Atopococcus; species Atopococcus tabaci. The sequence continues at coordinate 48,496 of NZ_AUCD01000002.1, read as the reverse complement.
TCAGTTTTGAACGGACCTTGATGAAAGACACAGCCATTTTTATTCCGATGAACACATGGCATAATATCATCAATACCGGAGATACCCCTTTGGACCTGTACACCATTTATTCAGGACCAGAATATGATCCGGGTACGATTCATAAAACAAAAGCAGAAGCTTTGGAAGAGCCGCTGCCGAAAGACACAGATAAAGAATGAATCGACCGCCGCTCATACTCTCTCAGACACCTCAAAAGAGAGTATGAGCGTTTTTTGCTGTAAAATCTGATTGACTGGCAGGGGAAAGAAGATTATAATATTCTGGACGCGTTGTAAACCGTTACACACCGCTTGCGGTGCTTTTTTTGTATCTAAAATGAAAAGAATGGAAGGAGACGGGAAAGCGATGACCGAAAACAAAATGGGAACACTCCCGATAAACAAACTCATCCTATCTATGTCGTTGCCGATGATGATTTCGATGGTGATTCAGTCTTTATATAACATTGTGGACAGTATGTTTGTGGCCCAGCTGGGTGAAGAAGCGCTGACGGCTGTTTCACTTGCCTTTCCGATTCAGAATTTGATGATTGCCGTCATGGTCGGTACAGGAGTGGGGATGAATGCACTGCTTTCCCGTAATCTCGGTGAAAAGAAATTTGTTGAAGCCAATAAAACAGCGCTCAATGGAGTGTTTCTGGCGGTTGTCCACTACATATTGTTCCTCGTATTGTCCTTGACAATTGTTCGTCCATTCTTTCTGGCTCAAACCAGTGACCCGGAAATTGTCCGCAGCGGCATCAGCTATTTGTCCATTGTCATGGCTTTTTCTCTCGGTCAATTTTTCCAAGTGACGTATGAACGGCTGCTGCAGTCGACCGGACGCACAATTTACTCAATGTGGACGCAAGGATTGGGCGCGGTCATCAATATTGTCCTCGACCCGATTTTGATTTTCGGATGGTTTGGGCTGCCGCGGATGGGGGTGGCCGGTGCCGCCTGGGCTACGGTCATCGGACAAGGTGTGGCTGCCGGTCTGGCGATGTACCTCAATGCGAAAAAGAACCCCGACCTACAGATGGATTTCCGCGGATTCCGCCCGCAAAAGTCCATCATCCGGGAAATCTATTCCGTAGGGGTCCCGTCCATTGTGATGACGTCCATTTCATCGGTGACGACGTTCTCCCTGAACATGATTCTCATCCAATTCAGTTCGACGGCGACAGCGGTATTCGGTGTCTATTACAAACTGCAAAGTTTCGTGTTTATGCCGGTTTTCGGATTGACGAACGGGATCATTCCGATTCTTTCGTACAATTACGGTGCCAAAAAGAAACAGCGGATACTGGAAGCAATGAAGTTGTCCATCATATACGCGATGGGAGTCATGCTGATGGGATTGGTGATTTTCCAAGTGTTCCCGGTTCAGCTGTTGTCCTTGTTCAACGCGTCGTCTGAGATGATGGCCATCGGCGTTCCGGCCATCCGAACCATCAGCCTCTGTTTTGTCCTGGCCGGCTTCAACATCCTGGCGAGCACGATCTACCAGGCTTTTGGAAAAGGGATGTTGAGTTTGTCGGTGTCCGTCACCCGTCAATTGGTGGTGTTGGTTCCTCTGGCGTATCTCTTCTCACTCACCGGGAACATCCAGGCGGTTTGGTGGTCGTATCCGGCAGCCGAACTGGTCGCAACCGCACTCTGTGTGTACTTCATCCGGATGCTCCATAAACGCGTCATCAGCCAGCTTCCTGAGGAGTTGAATGTGGAAATGCCTGTCACGATCAAAAAATAAATTTTCTTATCCGTCTTGCCTGCCCGTCAGGCCAGACGGATTTTTTGATGCCTCAAACAGAAGGGGTGCCGGGTGAAGGAAGAAAAACTTGTGGGAATACGCTATACTGAAAAGGAAAAACAAAAGAAAGGATGTTACATGATGACTGACAAAAAAGAAATCCGCGCTGAAAAAGCGCCCGCGGCTATCGGCCCGTATTCACAGGCCGTCAAAGCGGGGCGCACCGTTTATGTTTCGGGGCAGCTGCCGATTGACGCACAAGCAGGAAAGATCACCGGGGAGACCATCCGGGAACAAACCACCCAATCCTTGAAAAACCTCGAGTTTATTTTGAAGGAAGCGGGAATGGACTTGTCAAACGTGGTGAAAACAACGGTTTTGTTGAATGACATAAATGATTTTGCAGGAATGAACGAGGTGTACAGCACCTTTTTTGCCGAACCGTATCCCGCACGCGCGGCATACCAGGTGGCAGCTCTGCCGGCAGGAGCATTGGTGGAAATCGAAGCCGTCGCCGTTGAATAAACCAACCGAACAGGAGGAAACAGTGTGAATTACGACTTTGAAACACGTGTCAACCGCAAAAACACCGGGGCGGCTAAGTGGGAACAGATGTATGGATGGAATCCGGATGTTTCGGATGACGTCATTCCGTTGTCGGTGGCCGATATGGAGTTTAAGAATCCTCCGGAAGTCATGGAAGGGTTGAAGGCTTACTTGGACGAGGCTGTCCTGGGCTACACCATCCCATATGCCTCTTTTTTGGATGCGGTGGTGGAATGGCAGGAGAAGCGGCACGGCTGGCAGGTCGAAAAAGATTGGCTCGTCCACACGCCCGGAGTGGTGACCGCTATCTACAGCGTCATCCGCTCATTGACGAAACCGGGAGACGGTGTCATCGTTTTCCGTCCGGTCTACTATCCGTTTGGTCAAGCCATCTCTGACAACAAGCGGGAAGAAGTCAACGTGCCACTGCTCAATGACAACGGCTATTACACCATTGACTTTGAAGCGTTCGAACAGGCAGCGGCAGAACCTGAAAACAAACTGTTGATTTTCTGCAGCCCGCATAATCCGGTCGGCAGAGTGTGGACCGAAGAAGAATTGGAAAAGCTGGCAGAAATTTGCGTGAAACATGGCTTGTATGTCGTGTCCGATGAAGTGTGGTACGACTTGATCATGCCGGGATACGAGCACACCGTTCTGGCAACGGTAAACGAAGAGTTGTCCAAGCGGTTAATCACCTGCACGGCACCGTCCAAAACCTTTAACCTGGCCGGATTGGCAACCTCCAACATTTTTATTCAAGATGAAGGTCTGCGGGAAACGTTTGTCCAATCCCTGCAGGAAGTGCGCAACGACATGATTGGGGCGCTGGGGTATAAAGGCTGTGAATTGGCCTACACCAAATCAGAAGCCTGGCTGGATGAATTGCTGGTCGTGCTCGACCGGAACCAACGATTGGTCCACGAATTTTTCAAGAAAGAATACCCGAAAATCAAAGCGCCAAAAATTGAAGGAACGTATGTGCAGTGGTTGGATTTCAGAGAATTGGGTATGACGGACGAGGAATTAGAAGAATTCCTCCACATGGAAGCAGAGTTTTTCACCGATGAAGGCTACATTTTCGGAAAAGAAGGCAGCGGGTATGAACGCATTAATATCGCTCTTCCGACAGATGCCTTGGAAGAAGCGCTTGAACGCCTCGTGGCTGCGTTGAAGAAACGGGAGGCTCGCTAGGAAATCATCCGCCGGTTTTTCTCGGAAGAAATAAACTGTGTTATACTGGAAGAACCTTTCTAAAGCAAGCCATTTCAAGGAGGAAACAGGATGATCACCACCGCACAACTCACTGAACAGATTGTGGAAAAAGCAAACGCATTGGAACAAGAGACCATCGAACGCCGCGGCTATTTACACGAACGGCCGGAACTCAGCGGCGAAGAGGTGGAAACATCCAAGTACTTAAAAAATGAAACAGCCAAACTGGGCTTGGAAATTGAAGAAGTGCCGGGAAGCACCGGATTCACGGCCTTATTGGATACCGGGAAACCCGGAAAAACTTTGGGAATCCGGACGGACATCGACGCATTGCCGATTGAGGAGCAGCCGCGCAATCTGTCCAAAAAAAGAGCCTACATTTCCCAAAACCCAGGTGTGATGCATGCCTGTGGTCACGACGGCCATATGTCGATTGTATTGACCACCATAAAAATCTTGTCGGACTTGAAGGACCAACTCAGCGGAAAAATCTACTTCATTTTCGAAGAAGGCGAAGAAATCAATTCGGGCATCGATGCGATGGTGGACCACTTGAGGGATAAAGGGTTGGATGCCGTCTACGGCAACCACTTGGCTTCGTTTATGGAAACGGGGAAAATTTGTGTGGACGCCGGACCGCGTATGGCGGGGTCGACACGTGTAGATTTTTCGGTGCATGGAAAAGGCGGCCACGGCTCGCGTCCCGATTTGTCCGTCAACCCGATTTTTGCGGCCACTCAAATATTGAACGGCCTGACCAACGCGTGGGCCAACCAAGTGGATGTCACCAAAACGGTCACGTTGGGACTGACTAAATTCCAAGCCGGTTCCACGTGGAATGTGATTCCTGACAAAGTGGATATTGAAGGGTCTTTGCGGTACTTCGATGTTCCTGAAGGGGAAAAGTCGATGGAAATCGTCAAGTCGGTGGCGGAACACACTGCCAAAGCCCACGGATGCACCGTCACATTTGGGGAAAACTTTAAACCGTTGGCGCAGCCGGTCATCAATGACAACCGCTTGGCGGAAATCGCTCAAAACAGTATCCAGGAGGCGCTGCCGGGATCCTTGGTGGAAGGCGTGCAATGGTTTGCTTCGGAATCTTTCTCGGCCTACGCTAAACTTGCGCCCATCTGCTTCTCGTTTGTGGGTGTCGGTAACGAGACTTACGGAAGCGGCGCAGAACACCACAACGAATACTTCGACGTGGACGATGCGGCATTGATTTACGGTGTGATCGCAGCTGCGAAGTTTGCGGTCGACTTCTTGAATGAAACAAATTAACTTTCTCTCCCCGTGAATGCACGGGGAGCTTTTTGTGTGCGGGCAGAAAAATATTTCTTTGGATAAATCCCTTCCAATTGACCGTTGCGAGGAAAATCACGATAATGGGAGGAAAGAAGGGGTGGGGGGATTATGCAGGAAAATAAGATGGGAACCATGCCGGTCAATCGATTGATTCTCACTGTGTCTTTCCCTTTGATGATTTCTATGTTGGTTCAATCATTGTACAATATTATCGACAGCATTTTTGTGGCGCAAATCAGCGAAAAAGCGCTGACGGCGGTGACCTTGGCGTTTCCCATTCAACATTTGATGATTGCCGTGCAAGTGGGCTCTGGTGTAGGGATGAACGCTCTACTGTCCAGACGGCTTGGCGAAAAGAGGTTTGCAGATGCCAATGATGCCGCCATCCACGGCGTGTTTTTATCGCTGATTCATTACTTGGTTTTTTTGGTTTTCGGATTGACGGTTGTGGTACCCTTTTTTGAATCACAAACCAACGACCCGGAAATCCTGCGGCATGGGATAGAGTATCTGACCATTGTCATGTGTTTTTCGATGGGAAAGTTTTTCCAGTTCACGTTTGAACGGATGCTGCAGGCTACCGGGCGAACATTTTATACCATGATCACGCAGGGAGCCGGCGCACTGTTCAATATTGTCCTGGACCCCATTTTGATTTTTGGCTTGTTCGGGATGCCCCAGCTGGGTGTCAGAGGGGCGGCCATAGCCACTGTTATCGCCCAGATTTCCGCAGCGTCGCTGGCGTTTTATTTCAATCGCAAAAAGAATACAGAAGTCACGCTTCGTTTCCGCAAATTCCGTCCCAAATGGGAAACCGTTAAAGGCATTTACTCTGTCGGGATTCCGTCCATGGTCATGAGTTCTGTGATGTCGGTGACCACATTTGCATTAAACAACATCTTGCTTCAATTTTCTGCCAGCGCGACGGCGGTCTACGGAGCATACACCCGCTTGCAAAGTTTTGTGTTTATGCCGATTTTCGGATTGAATAACGGCATGATTCCTGTTGTGGCGTACAATTATGGGGCGCAGAACAAAAACCGTTTGATTCAAATCCTTCGTGTCTGCTCGATTTATGCCACAGGGATCATGACAGCGGGGCTCCTGATTTTCCAATTGTTTCCGGAGTCGTTGCTCAAGTTGTTCAATGCATCGGGAGACATGTTGGCGATTGGAGTTCCGGCAGTGCGCATCATCAGCCTGGGGTATGTGTTTGCCGGCTTCAGCATCGTCATGACAGCCGCTTTCCAGGCATTTGGAAAAGGCATGACCAGTCTGATGGTATCGCTGATACGACAGCTGATTGTGCTGGTTCCGTTGGCATATCTCTTCTCGCTGACAGGGAACGTGTCGATGGTGTGGTGGGCGTATCCCGCGTCAGAACTGACTTCAGTTGTGCTGTGTGCGTATTTCATTCGGTCTCTCTATTACAAAATCATTGAACCAATGCCGGAAGAAACCCAAAAGAAATCACGGGAACCCCAACGCATTTACGACAAAAATTAAGATTTCATCCATTGATTCGCCTGCTTCACGGATCGATGGATTTTTTTATGCAAGAAACCGGTTCGTTTTTCGACGGAAAGTGCTATACTGGTCATTAGAAACAGATGAAAAAATACGAAGAAAAAGAGGAGCGATTACCAGGATGCAAGAAGAACTAAAAAAACGTTCAGAAGTGCAAGAACAGCTGACATGGGATTTAAGCGCGTTGTATCAGACACGCGAAGAGTTCCAACAGGCGGTCGACCAATTGAAACAAGATGTCGAGCAATTTTCCAAGAAATACGAAGGAAACTTGTCATCCACGTCCATCGTTTTGGGAGCATTGACCGAATTTGAATCCATCATGACCGTTTTCCAACGGACCAACCAATACGCCTATTTGCCGGCAAGCACGGACTTGACCAATTCCGATTACATAGAATTGTCCCGGTACATGCAAAACGTATCGGCTGAATTGGCCACCCAACTGTCTTTTTTCGATACCGAATTGATGTCAGTGGACACAAACACATTGGATGAAGCGGCTCAAAGTGAACCAAGACTGGCTCCATATATCCGCCACATCAAGAAGAACAAAGATATCCGCTTGGACCCGGCGGTGGAAAAAGCATTGGCACAATTGAGCCCGGTTCTTTCTGCACCAGAATCCATTTACGACCAGGCAAAATTGGCGGACATGGACTTTGGTACCTTCACAGTGGACGGAAAAGATTATCCATTGAGCTTTGTGTTGTATGAAGACTATTACGCGTTCCACCCGGATGCAGACATCCGCCGCGCAGCTTTCGACAAATTTTCCGCTGTACTCCGTCAATACCAAAACGTGGTCGCGACAACGTATTACACTCAAATCCAATACGAGAAAACGATGGCCACAATGCGCGGTTTCGACTCTGTCATCGATTACTTGTTGTACGGGCAGGAAGTGGACCAAGAACTTTATAACCGGCAGATCGACATCATCATGTCCGACTTGGCGCCGGTGATGCGCAAATACGCCGCTCACTTGAAAGAAGTGCACAGCTTGGACAAAATCACGTACGCCGATTTGAAAATCGACTTGGACACCGACTATTCCATGCCGGTGACCATTGAAGAATCCAAAGACATCGTGGCGGATGCGGTAAGCAGCTTGGGAGACGACTACACCGACCGCATCATGAAAGCTTATCCGGAACGCTGGGTGGATTTCGTGCAAAACGTTGGAAAATCAACCGGCGGATTCTGCTCGACCACTTATGACACGCATCCGTACATCTTGATGTCCTGGACCAATCAGTTGTCTGATGTATATACCTTGATTCATGAACTCGGCCACGCCGGACAGGGTATTTTGACCAACGAGAACAACTCGATTTTGGGGTCCAACCCGTCCTTGTATTTGATCGAAGCGCCCTCCACGTTCAATGAATTGCTGTTGACGGACTACTTGCAGCGCAAGAGCGACGATCCGCGCCAAGAACGATTCGCATTGACGAAGATGATTTCCAATACCTATTTCCACAACTTCGTGACCCACCTGCTCGAAGCAGCGTACCAGCGCGAAGTGTACCGCTTGGTGGATGCAGGCAAAGGGTTCGATGCCGCGAAATTAAGTGAACTTAAACGGGGTGTGTTGGAACAGTTTTGGGGAGAAGACGTGGAAATCAATCCAGGAGCCGAGCTCACTTGGATGCGCCAACCGCATTATTACATGGGCTTGTATCCGTACACGTATTCAGCCGGATTGACGATTGCCACCCAGGCATTTTTGAAACTGAAAGAAGAAGGCCAGCCGATGGTCGAAAATTGGTTGGAATTCCTGAAACTCGGCGACCAAAAAGAACCGGTCGAAGCCGCTGCAGTTGCGGGAGTGGACATCACCACATCCAAACCATTGGATGACACCATCCACTACTTGGACGAAACCGTAGACCGCATCATCGCATTGACTGAACAAATATAAAAAGAAGGCATCCGCTTTGTTGAGAGCGGATGCCTTTTTCCATTTATGAATCTGAATCGTTGAAATGGAGAGGCATAGAGATTGATAAACAGTGTTTATCAATGGGAAAAGTAAGAAAAAAGAGGAAGTTAAATCGATAAACCGCGTTTATCAATCTAAAAGGGGAAACAGAAGGGCGTTCGCATCTATACACAGTAAAAGCCGCTTGTCCTGCGACAAACGGCTTCACATTTATTTTCTGTTTTTCAATGTCAAATAACTTTGGTAGGCGCCGTTGAAGATGCCGAAGAGAATGCCGACAATCGGAAACACAATCCAGGCGGTACCCCATGCATCAAAAACAAAGCCGGCGATAAGGTAAAACACGGTTGCCAGAGGGAACACGATACTGGCGATGACATCGGATAACTTTTCCGCACGGATTTTTTCCGGTGCGTATTCCCCGATCCCCAGCAGCTTTTGATAGGTGGAATAGAGGATGCCGTAGAAGATAAACAAGAAAACGCCAAGAGCGATAAAGCTCAACAGGAACACCACCGAGAGCAAGTTGTTTCGGCCCAAAAAGGCGATTGACAAGAGCAGGGTGATGGGGGCTAAAATACAGAGGACGACGCCTGTGGTAATGGCTTTGGCGAATTTTGATTTGAAGCGGTCGAACTCTTTCGTCACACGCACCCGGGTAGGAGGTTCCAATTGAATAATTTTTTTGTCCAGATCGAACTGTTCTTCCTTGAAGCCCACTAAAATAAACAAGGCCACGCCAATTGCAATCAAGACAAGCAAAGGGACAATCGATAAAATTTGCCTCATCGTTTCCGGCCATTCCCGGATGATAGGGAAGGTCTCGGACATCTGTTGAAACAGCAGCATCGTTGCCGGAGCCATGATGCTGAGAAACACTCCACTGGCGATGCCGGCCGCGAACCGGAGACGGTGAGACAAAAACGCGTCCGCTTCTTCGTCTGTCAGAAGCAAGGTATCTTCGTCATAAACGACGTCTTTTTCGTAACCATACTCGTCAATGATTTCATCGATGTTGCCAAATTCCGTCAATACAGTCCCGATTGCTTCATTTTCCGGCACTCCTTGGGCGGTCAATTCTGTGTATTTTTCTTCCATATTGGCGAGAATTTCTTCTTTCAATCTTTCCATGTCACTTGTGCGGGGAAGCTGGGCAAATACCGATTCAACATATTCACGAATGGTGTCCATTCTGTTTCTCCTCCTCTTTGGTAAACCGATCAATGATGTGTTTCACTTGTTCCCACTCAACCAATTTCTTCATATAAACATCCAGCCCGTCAGCTGTAATTCGGTAATACGTCCGTGGTTTACCAAAAGTTTCTGAACTGGCATAGGAAGCGATCAACCCATTTTTTTCCAATCGATTGAACGCTGAGTACAGCGTTGTCTCTTTCATGACGTATAAGCCGCCGGAAGCGTCTTTGATTGACTGTGAAATACGATACCCATACGAGTCTTCCTTGGACAAGAGAGATAAAATAAGCAGATCGTTGAACCCTCGCATCACATCGCCTGAAATCATACAGCCACCTCATTACTTCATCTGTCGTAGTAATTAAAGTATAGCAAGATTACTACGGCAGGTAAAGTAATATATCTCTGTTAAAAATTTGTTCTTTCCTTTATTATAATGCGGATCCGCCTCTAAAAGGTAGGGAAAACAATGAATTTATCCAATTCGATACGAATGATTTATGCAAAATTTACAATAAACCAAGCTGATATTTTTTGATGTAAACGGTATACTGAGCATAAAGATACAGGAGGAGGAAGAAAGATGTCTCAACGACTTGTGACCGGCGAACAAATGAAAGTGATCGACCAGTACACAATTGAGGAAGTAGGAATCCCTTCCATGGTGTTGATGGAACGGGCGGCATTGGCAGCGAGTGAGTATGTCCTGGAAAACACTTCTGCCTCCGCACGCATATTGGCAGTATGCGGAACCGGGAATAACGGAGCGGATGGCATAGCTGTAGGAAGAATGCTCTTTTTGAAGGAACGCCCGGTGGATATTTTATTGGTGGGAGACGAACAAACCGCTTCAAAAGAGACCAAGCAACAGCTGGCCATCGCCCGAAATATAGGTGTGAACGTCTTTATGGATGCGTTGAACGTTGAGTGGACGCAGTATACGGTTCTGGTGGATGCGCTGTTTGGCATCGGATTGAATCGGGAAGTGAAGGGGTCGTACAAAAGACTAATCGACCAAATCAACCGGGAGAAAGCGGAAGTGTTTTCGGTGGATATCGCATCCGGTCTATCGGGAAATACCGGGGAGGTGATGGGGGCAGCGGTACAGGCAGACCATACGGTGACATTCGGTTGGAAAAAAACGGGAATGGAAACGGAAGCCGGGAAAAGGGTGTCGGGAAAAGTGGTCATCGCAGATATCGGTTACCCGGCATTTGTACTGGAAAGAGTGACACATCAATAAATTCAGAGAAAAAGGTGACAAAATGAAAATAACAAACCGTGCACGGGAATTGTTTCAAAACATCGGCCCGACAGTGATGCGTTTTCCGCTGGCGTTCCTTTACTTTATAGCGGGGACAGGGTTAAATGCTATCGCTATCGGAGAGTCTTTTCGGGATGCGGATATCGGCCGGTTCATCACCACTTGTTACGTCGGCGCGTTGGCGGCGGTGGTTGCGCAAATCATCTATGAGCGGTTTTATTCTGCCGCGCAGAAGCGGTGGCTGCTCTACGGAGGTGCCGTGCTCTTCTCCATCTTGTATTACTTTTTGGTTGCAGCAGGCGGTCTGGAGGAATTGCCGGACATCATCCGGACGTCGTTGATTTTCTTTGCTTTATGGATCACATTTGTTTGGGTTCCTTCCATTCGCAGCCGGACAGGATTCCATCACTCATTGTTGGCGGCGCTCCGGGCGGGGTTTTTGGCCTTTTTATTCACGTTGGTCTTGATAATTGGTATTTCGTTGTTGTTGGGAGCTGTTGATACGCTGCTGTTTGAGCTTCCGCTCAACACGTACCTCCATTTCCAAAACCCTATCTATTCCTTTATCGGTCCGTTGTTGTTCTTGATCTGGACGCCGGTATACCCGGGAAAATGGTTGGAAAGCCGGCCGCGGGAAGAACAAGAGACGGAGTATGCGGAAATGGAAAAAGCCATCACGCCGCCGCGAAGCCTGGAATGGTTGATTTCATACATTGTCATCCCGTTGATTGCTGTGTTCACCGTTATTTTAATTGCGTATTTATTGTTGAATATTACCGGAGATTTTTGGACAGACAATTTATTGGAGCCGATGCTTGTCGCATACACCACGATAGGGATTCTAGTGTACTTGCTGGCCAGCACATTAGACAATGCATTTGCGAACATGTTCATCCGTTGGTACCCGAAAGTGCTGGTGCCGTTGGTTTTCTTTCAAACGATTGCTTCTTTCTTGCGGATGCGGGAAATCGGATTGACCCACGGTAGGTATTTTGTCCTTATGACAGGCATTTTCACCATTATTTCAGGTATCATTTTCATCCGCTTTTTCTCCAAAAGAAACACGTGGATTGGTGGTTTGCTGTTGGTCTTTCTCTTAATGTCCATCACGCCGCCGGTCGATGCGTTCACCGTAAGCCGGAGTTATTACGTCCACCAGTTGGAAAACGCTCTGGAGCGGAATAACATGCTGCAAAACGGCCAAATCACAGCGGCGGATGAAGCAGCGGTTTCGGATGAAGACAAAGAGACGATTACACGTTCCTACCAATACTTGAATCGAATGAATGAATTGGACCGAGTGGAGGGCATCGAAGCCAGCAGCGGAAGCAACTTTGATTTCGTGAATTTATTTGGATTTGAACCGGTGTCTCACGCTGCCGATGATGTGGACGACATCCCAGACTACAGACGCGCATCGGTGTTTGGAGTCACAGACCAAATGTTTTTCAACGTGGAAGAGTTTGACCAAGTCATGCGCTACTACTTCAATGATGAACCACGGAACGTATTGACTCCGCCGAGTGAGTTTGCAAAAGATGGGGAACGGTATACACTCAGCACGGAAGAAAGGGACGGACGTGGGGTGTTACTGGTCAGAAACAACGATACGGATGTATTGTTGGAGCTGGACCTTCAGCGAGCATTCGAAGAAGTGTTGGCAGGCGCATCCATTAACAATGACATCACTATGGAAGAAGCGACATTCAGAGAAGAAACAGAAGAAGCGGTGTTGGAAATCCACCTGCTTCAATTAAACCACTATTCCGATACTCCGGAAAAATACGATGGAGAAATCGTCATCAAAGTGGGAATCAAATAGCAAACCAAAAAACGCACGCCCGGTCATTGAACCGGCGTGCGTTTTTTGGTTTATATAGAAACGGTTTTTACATATCAAAAAGTGTATGAAAATTTCGGACATCACAGGATGTGTCATCATTTGATCCCGCAAGGCCGTGTAAGGCAAGTGATGGTCCATCGCCAATTTTACCGTGTTGACCAACTCGTGTCCCTGGTCACCAAACAGCGTGACACCCAGTATTTCTTTGGTGTCGTTGTCAATCACCGCTTTATACAGACCGCGGTCGTCGTTGATGACACCGGAACGTACGGTCTTGGCGACTGCGGCTGTATTGACGGTGACATTGTATCCTTCTTCTTTGGCTTCAGCTTCTGTTAAACCGACCCGCGCAAAGGAAGGGTCAACGAAGATGGCATAAGGCACGTTTTTCCGCTGCGCCAATGTTTTCTCGCCATTTCCTGTGACATCGTTGTAAACAATCTCAGCGTCTTTTTTTGTAATATAGGTAAATTGTTCCTGGCCTTTGACATCGCCGAGGGCATAAATCCCATTAACCGTCGTTCGCAGATGATCGTCGACCTTGATGCCGCCATTAACTTCAGGCTGGAAGTGTGCGGTTTGCGTCCGGTGACCACCAAGAGAGCATCGAATGAATACTGGTTGCCGCTGTCCGTTTCTGCAATGACTGTTTCTCCGTTTGTGCCGACAAAAATGGAGATGCTTTTTTCTTCCAACGCTTTTTTGACTTCTTCTGCCACTTCCGGTTCCTCTTTTTCCACAAATGCCTCACCCGATTCAAACACAGTCACTTTTGAACCGTATGTTGCATAAATGGAAGCAAATTCCAGACCGATGTTTCCGCCGCCGATGATGCCGAGGGTGGCCGGTAGTTGTTTTTGCTTCTGCAAAGTGATGCTGGTATGCACGTTTCGTGCGTCTTTCAGCCCATCAATCGGTGGAAATACAGGTTCAGAACCTGTACTGATGAAGATGTGATCAGCAGTCAACTCCACCGTTTCCTCACTTGTTTCGACGGTTATCCGATGGTTGTCCACAAAGGAAGCCGGTCCTGTGTAAAGAGTGATGTGTTCGTTTTCCACCATATGTTTTTCATCAGCCCGGCGTTTCTTTTCAACCACTTAGTTGCGCCGTTCCACTGCGTCGGCATAAATGCGGCCTTCTTGGGCGTCGTGTTCCAGCACTTTGGTGGGGATGCAGCCGATGTTGATGCAGGAGCCACCGTAATTGTTTGCGTCTTTTTCCACCATGGCCACTTTCCAGCCTTCGCCCGCCAATTTCAAGGACAAGGAATGCGCACCTTGTCCGTATCCGATAAATATTGCGTCATATTTCATAGCATAACTCCTTTCCATCTTTAGTTTTACCATAAGGTATTTCAATCAAAAACGCAGAGGACATGGTTGCAATGAAAAATAACGCGTGTCATGAATGTGTCGTTTGTGTCAGAAAAAGTCATCCTGTAGTGGTTCTGTAAAATAAGTCTCCGAAAAATACAAAACGAATAAGGAGAGATAACAAAACGTTGAAAAGCCTTTTTTATTAAAATGCCCGTGGTATGATAACAATCGTAATCGAAAGAAAGACAAGAATGTAGCAGGTAGACGTCACTCACTCAGTCGTATAGACATGCACAACATTATATATACAAAAAAGGAGCACACATTTTCATGAATATCAAAAAACAATTGTTTACTGCAGGTGCAACATTGGCAATGGCAGGATTTGTAGCAATGGCAAACCCAACGGAAGCTTCTGCACAAGAATACTCCGCAGCAAACTGGTCTCCACGTACAGTCACTCAAATTCAAGCGGAAATTGATGATCAAGGTGCAGACGGTTCGAAATACACTTTCCAATGGGGAGACACACTTTCCGGCGTTGCATCCGCATCCGGTATTTCAGTAAACAAATTGATGAAAATCAACGACATCAACAATGCAGATCTGATTTTCGCAGGCAACAGCATTCACTTATCCGCTGACCAATCTGTCGTGACCGTTGAGAAAAACAACGAAGTCGTCAGCTACGACGTCAGCCAAGATGAAGTGGTTGAAGTAGAAACACCAAAAGAAGTCAAAGAATCATTGAAAAAAGACAAAGCAGAAAAACCGGTTGAAAAAGAAGAGGCGCCGGCTGAAGTTGCAGAAACAAAAGCACCGGCAGCAGAAACTTCTGAAAATACACAAGCAGAAAACACCTCTGCTCAATCTGGTAAAACAATGGTCGTGGAAGCCACTGCATACTCCACAAACCAACCAAGTCTTGGAGACATCACGTACAGCGGAATCAACTTGCGTGAGAATCCAAATGTCATCGCGGTTGACCCGAATGTCATCCCACTTGGATCTAAAGTGTACATTCCAGGATACGGTACATTTGTTGCGGGCGACACAGGAAGTGCCATCAAAGGCAACCGTATCGACGTCCACATCACTGATTTGAACCAAGCAACCGCATTTGGAAGAAAAACAATGGAAATCCAAATCATTGAATAATCCATTCAATCAACACACGGACAGGCGTCGCTTGTCCGTGTGTTTTTATGGAATCTTCCACAAATGAATGGGAAAGAAAAATTCTTTGTGAAAAAGAGGCGCTGTCTCCGACAGAGAAAACGGAAAAAAGGAATTCTTTGTCGAAGAAAGGGATTCTCACTGACAAAGAATGATTAAAATATACTTCTTTGTCAGTGAGAAAAAATATTGGGGAATCGGGGCGAATTTATCCTGTAAAAGCAAAACGTTTCCGAAGAGAAGCCAGTTTTGTTATCCTTCGTATGTAAACCAATGAATCCTATTTTATATGGAGGTTTTATGAATGAAAGAGATGAAATGGGTTAAACTCGGCATAGCAACGGCGTCTTCGTTGTTGTTGGCGGCATGTGGAGGCGGAACGGAGCAGACACCGCCTGCTGAACAACCGGCTGACACAACGACTCAAGACACAACTGCTCCAGAAACCGAAGACACCACTCAAGACACGTCTCAAGAAGGCGGAACAGTTGGAAATAATCAGCCAAACACTACTCAGCAAGGCATCGACACTATGACGTTTGATACAAGTTTGGATGACGCCATTCAAACATTTAATGAAGAATTCAACAATCCCAACATCGAGTCGATTTACTTTGACGAAGAAGATGGACGTTACACGTATGACTTTGAAGGGTTCGACGACACAAACGAATACAGCATGGAAATTGACGCCCAAAGCGGTGAAGTGTTGAACCGTGAACAGGAAAGTGAAAACGACGATGACAATGATGACATCTTGAACTTGGAAGGCATTATCATGCCGGAAGAAGCGATGTCCACCGCGGTGGAAGAAGCCGGATCCGGCCATGTGGAAGAGTGGGAGCTGGATGTGGAGAACGGCACAACCATTTATGAAATAGATATGGAAGGAACGGATGGGGCATTTGATGACGATGACATTCGGGTGAATGCTCAAACCGGTGAAATCATCAACCAATAAGAACAAAGCAGAAAAAAACCGCCTCTCTTGGAGGCGGTTTTTTTGATGAAACGAACTTATCTTTTTGACGACATTTAACGATAAAATAAAGATAAGTTTTTTTCTCAGAATGTATCGAAGCGAAGTGCTATGAGTTCTGTTGGATAACGATTTTTGGTAGTGTTTACTTAGGATAATAGGTACGAGAGGAGGAGAGTTGGGATGCGGAAAGCCAAATGGTTGAAAGTAGGAATTCTTTCTCTGACCTCAGTGATGTTTCTAGCTGCCTGTGGAGACAACACAGAAACTCCGCCTGCTGATGAGCCAACTGTCGAGCAACCGGAAGAAGATCCAATGATGGATGACACAAGTGACATGCCGATGGATGAAGACACCAGCGTGAACATGCCGGGAACCAATCCTGGAGGTGGAGACGAAAACCCTGTAAACGAAGATGGTTGACGTTTGCAAAATACTATGAAATCAAAAAAGCAGCCCGGCCGTTTCTGACCGGGTTGCTTTTTTAATATACTTCAGATAAAACACTGTTTTTCTTTGAATCGATTTGCCCATTTTCCACATAGACACGTGGAACCCGTTTGCCCAGTGCGCAGTAAATTTCGTAATGGGTGGTGTGGGCGAGGGCGCCAATTTCATAAGGAGAAGGTTCGCCTTTAGTGTGGTCCCCGATGTAAATCAACTCGTCGCCTTCTTTGACATTCGGCACATCCGTGACATCGAACATGGTTTGGTCCATGCACACCCGTCCCGCGATACGCACAGGGACTCCGTTGATGGTAAGGATGGTCTCATTGGATAAAATGCGCGGCATGCCGTCTGCATATCCGATTGGAACCGTGGCGATGACCCGCTCGCTATCGGGAATGTACGTACGGCCGTAGCCGACTGACTGGCCGGCTGGAATGGTTTTGACATGTGCCACAACGCTCTTGACCTTGAGTGCCTGTTTCAACGGCAGAAGGCCTTCAAATTTTTGATCCGGCGCCAGACCCAAAATGCCCATGCCCACACGGACCATATCCAGCTTCATTTCCGGAAAGACCAATGTGGCGGCCGTGTTGCTGCAGTGCCGGATGGGGATGGTGACTCCTTGTGTTTCCAAGTGCTCAATAACATCCAAAAAGGATTGGTATTGGTGATGGGTGAACGCCGGTTCTTCCACGTTCTCTGCATCAGCAAAGTGGGTATACACTCCTTCCAGCTCGACCGAATCGGAGGAACGAAGGAGTTCTGCCACTTCCCAAGCCTCTTCTTTTGACTGAACTCCGACGCGTGACATGCCGGTATCGACTTTTAAGTGTACGAATGCTTTTTGGTTCAACCGTTCCGCAGCGTCGATGACCGCTTGTGCGATGTTTTTAGTGAATACTGTAAGTGTAATGTGATTGTTGACGGCGGCTTCGACCGCATCTTGTTCAATCGGACTCAATTGCAGAATGGGAGCGGTGATGCCGGAGCGGCGAAGCTCCAATGCTTCATCCAAAACAGCAACGGCTAAGTAATCGGCTCCCGCTTCCACGGAGGCTCGTCCCACTTGAACGGCACCATGCCCGTACCCGTCGGCTTTGATGACAGCCATCAGTTTCGTGTCCGTTCCAATCCGTTTTTTGAATAAACGTGTGTTTTCTTTTATATGATCCAGGTTGACTTCTGCCCAGGTGCTACGGTAACTTCCATAGTTCATGATTTTCCTCCTGCCTGATACATATCTTATAGCGTATGATACCACAATTTTTTTGCAGATAAAAAGAGCGGATAAATAAACGCTCAAAAGAGTGGCAAATAGTGCGTTTTTGACAAGAAATGTTCATGAAAAAAATGTTGTAAATTTCATGAAAAAGATATAAAGTAAAAAGAGTTAAATTCCTTTTTTGCAAGTTCGAAACTCGTCGATGCGCAGAAAGGGAATTTTTTCTGCCATCAAGGAGAAAAAACATGTTGTAAAAAGGAGCTTGAGTATGTGGTTTACATTTGCATTAATTAGTGTGTTGGCGTGGGGAACAGCCGATTTGTTTTATAAAAAAGGCAACCAGCCCGGAGACCCGACCAGTCATTGGAAGACGGTCATTATGGTGGGGTTGGCCATGGGACTGCACGCATTTTACGTGCTGGCGACTTCCAGTGAGCCGTATCACCCCATCAATATCATCCGCTATTTGCCGGTATCCGCGATGTACATCTTGTCTATGACCGTTGGCTACGCGGGACTGCGGTATATTGAACTGTCCATTTCGTCTCCAATTCAAAACTCTTCCGGAGCGGTTTCCGCCTTGTTGACGTTTTTGATTTTGGGGCAGACAATGACGCCGGTTCAATTTTTCGCAGTGGTGCTGATTTCAATCGGCATCATCCTGCTCGGTGTGTTCGAACGGCAATTGGCGTTGGAAGAACGGATGCTCAACAAAGAAAAAGTCGAGCGGAAATACCGTATCGGCGCATTGGCTCTGGTTCTGCCAATTTTGTATGCCGTCATCGATGCGCTCGGTACATTCCTGGACGGGTACATGCTCAATACACAGATGACCGAACAACAGGCAAATGTGTCCTATGAATTGACATTTTTCATTTGTGCCATTCTGGCTTACGTGTATGTTCGTTTTATCCGTAAAGAGAAACTGACTTTGAGAGGGCAGGCAGACAATGCGGCGGCCGCTGTTTTTGAAACGCTCGGACAGTTTTTTTACGTGTATGCGATGGCCTCCAACGCGGTGGTCGTAGCTCCGTTGATTTCCTCTTACAGCATGGTGTCCGTCGTATTGTCCCGCATTTTCTTGAAAGAGAAACTCTCTGCCAAACAATACGGTGTCATTGCGATGATTATGGTAGGGATATTCATTTTAGGATTCGAATAAACAACAAGCTTTGTTGTTGTTCGCGCAGCGCCGACAAGTAGGGAATCATGGAACCGATGGCGCTGCCGATGATAAAGTAAAGAAGCATTTGAATAAGAAGAAACCAACGATTGAACCGTTCATTGGATTTAGACTCCGCGTCTTCTTGAGTCATGGTGCGGGACAAAAGGAAATAACCCAATCCGGCGACAATGCCGATGGGAGACAACAGACCTTGTGTCAAGGCCGGGCGCAGCAGACCAAGAAGAAGACCAACGATGGCCGCAAACAATAACAAACCGCGGCGTGCCCATTTGCTTGGCATGAACCTCACTCCTTTGTGGAGAATTGGAAACAACTTAAGTGTAGCACACCGCAGAGACGCAGGCAGTTGAATAAACTTAAAAATAGAAGGAGGCCCCACTATGTGGCACTTTAAAAAATTTGACGAATTGACAACAAGAGAATTGCACAGTCTGTATATGGAACGAATGAAAGTGTTTATCGTCGAACAACAATCGCCTTTTTTGGACGCCGATGAAAATGACTTGATCAGTACGCACATTTTCAAGGTTGTAGACGGAAAAGTTGTTGCCAATGCCCGTATTTTTGAAACCGAAGAAGGGGCCATCCATATCGGAAGAATCCTTGTCCGTGAAGAATACCGGGGAAAAGGATTGTCCCGCGAACTGCTTGACACTGCATTAAATTATATCGATGAAACGTATCCGGAACATGTAATCGAAATGAACGCAGAAGTCTACATCAAAAAATTGTACGCGTCTTACGGCTTTCGTGAAGTGGCCGAACCGGAGATTCGTTCCGGCATCGCGCATGTGTGGATGAAACGTGAACCGGCGGCCGCATTGGCCCTGGCGGAGTAATCTAGTTTGACAAATAAATTTCCTTGCAGTAATCTGTAAGAGAAATGACCATTCAAATAAAGTGAGGGTAAGCCAAAAGACGATGCGCAACTAAACCTATTTCCAAAAAACAATGCAGACCGAAATACCTGCCTGTAAGAGGCTTGTTTCGTTGTGTCTGCGTGACGTTTGATGAAATGGGAGCAATGTTTGCGCAAAGTCGGTTTGCCTGTCACAAGGCTTCTTTGCCATGCGAAAGCTCCCATGTCTGGGAGCTTTTTTTGTGCTCCTGTATATGGAAGGAGACCATTGTAATGACTGTATTGGAAATAAACCAACTAAAGAAGACAATCGGCAGCCGCGAGTTGTTTCGTATGTCCCATCTGCAAGTGCAAGAAGGGCAGCGGATCGGGCTGGTCGGGAAAAACGGAGAAGGCAAGACGACGCTTCTGCGCGTATTGAATGGCGAGGAAATGCCGGACGAAGGCACCGTATCGGTCCAAGGCACTTCCGCTTTGCTCCCACAGCTGAAGCGGACGGACACCGTCAAAAGCGGGGGAGAGATCACGGCGGAATATATCACCGAAGCGATCGAGGCGCAACCCAAGCTGCTGTTGGCGGATGAACCGACGACCAATCTGGACACAAGCCATGTGGAGTGGGTGGAAAAAGAACTGAAACGATTCAATGGCGCGTTGATTGTGGTCTCCCATGACCGGCAGCTGTTGGATGCTGTTTGTGACACCATCTGGGAACTGGAAAGCGGCAATATCACGGTTTACACGGGAAATTATTCCCAATATATCGAGCAGAAACAACGGGAACGCCAGCACCAGCAGACCGAATACGAAAAATACAAACACAAAGAACGCCAGTTGACGAACGCGTTGGAACAGAAAAAACAAAAAGCCGCCAAAGCGACGAAGGCACCTAAAAAGGTCTCGCCATCGGAAGCCCGCATCACAGGATCTAAACCGTATTTCGCCAAAAAACAGAAGAAATTGAACCAAGGAGCCAAAGCCATCCAAACGCGGTTGGAAAAGTTGGAAGAAGTGAAAAAGCCAAAAGACCATGCACCGGTGAAGATGGACTTGCCGAATGAGCGGGCGTTTAAGGACAAAATCATCTTGCGGGTGGAAGGGTTGGAAGGCAAGATTGGAGACAAGCGGTTGTGGAAACCCGCGACGTTTTTTGTCAAAGGCGGTGACAAAATCAGCATCATCGGACCAAACGGCAGCGGCAAGACGACGTTGTTGAAGCGGATCCTGGAAGCAGATGAAGCAGGGGTATACCGATCCCCCGCGATGAAAATCGGGTACTTTGCTCAGAACTTGAGTGTGTTGGAGCCTGAGAAGACTATTTTGGAGAACGTATCCCAAGATTCGCATCAATCGGAAACGTTGATTCGGACAGTGTTGGCGCGTCTGCATTTTTACCAAGAAGATGTCTACAAGTCCGTATCGGTATTGAGCGGCGGGGAACGGGTGAAGGTGTCGCTGGCCAAATTGTTTGTCAGCGACAGCAACACGCTTGTACTGGACGAACCAACCAATTATTTGGATGTGTACGCTCTGGAAGCCTTGGAAGACTTGTTGAGAGAGTATGAGGGGACTGTTTTGATTGTGTCTCATGACAGACGGTTTGTGTCCGCAATTGCCACACGGATTCTTTCATTGAAAGAGGGAGAATTGACTTTATTCGACGGAGACTATGAAGCCTTTCAAACTCGTGATCAGAAAAAAGAACGCGATACAACCGAAGACCGGTTGTTGATGGTGGAAACAGCCATTGCAGACGTGTTAAGCCGGTTAAGCCTCAATCCCACAGAAGAACTCGACAAAGAATTCCAACGGCTCCTGAAAGAAAAACAAGCGCTTCAATCGAATTGATAAGAACAGAAAAAGACCGTTCGGCACATCGGCTGAACGGTCTTTTTGCTTTTGATTGAATTATAGAGTGACAGGTGCTCCTGGTCCCAACGGCAAGCCGAAGAAGTACCAAATTACCAACAGAGCGGTCCAAGAAATCAAGAACGCAATGGTGTATGGGAGCATTGTAGAAATCAATGTGCCCAAGCCGCTGTCTTTTTCGTACCGTTTCATGAACACCAAAATCATGGCGAAATAACTCATGAGCGGTGAAATAACGTTGGAAGAAGAGTCAGCGATACGGTAAGCCATTTGGGTCATTTCAGGTGAAAGCCCCAAGTTGAAGAACATTGGGACAAAGACCGGTCCCATGATGGCCCATTTCGCAGAAGCGGATCCCATAAACAAGTTGATGAAACTTGTGAACAAGATGAACGCAATGATCAAAGGAATGCCTGTAAATCCGATAGCTTCCAAGAAATCCGCACCGGCAGAAGCCAGCAGCAAGCCCAAGTTTGTGTAAGAGAAGTAATTGATGAACTGCGCTGCAAAGAAGGCCAATACAATGTAACCGCCCATAGAGCGCATGGATTCAGTCATACTTTCCACAAAGTCATGAGACGTGCGGATTTTGTTGGTTGCGCGTCCATAGAAATAACCCGGAATCGCAAACACAAGGAAAATAAAGAAAATCAATCCGCTGCTCAAAAAGCTTTGAAGCGTCATTTCTCCGGTTTCCGGATCCAAGTCACGCAGCGGTGCACTTTCTGGAATCATTAAGAACATCATCAATGCCAAGAAGAGAAGCAAGGCGATTCCAGCGTGTTTCAACCCTTTGTTTTCTTCCTCTGTCAAAGGTTCGTCGGTCGGCTTGTAAGCCCCGGTGTACTCACCCAAGTTGGGTTCAACAATTTTTTCAGTGACTAAGGTTCCGACAAGTGCCAATAAGAACGTGGACACTATGATGAAGTACCAGTTTCCTGTAACCGACACTTCGTAAGGAATCCCAACACTTGCAAGTGCCTCATTGGTGATTCCTGACAGCAATGCATCTGTCGGTCCAAAAACCAAGTTCGCAGAAAAACCAGCCGAAACCCCTGCGAAAGCAGATGCCAAACCGGCAATCGGGTGACGTCCCGCACCAGCAAATACAATGGCACCAAGCGGGATAACAACGACGTAACCAGCATCAGAAGCAATGTTTGAGATGATACCGGCAAAAACGACCACTGCCGTCAACAAACGTGCAGGAACTTTTGTGATCATTTTTTTCAAAGCAGATCCGATTAAACCAGACCACTCAGCTACCCCGACCCCGAGCATAGCGACCAGTACGGTACCCAACGGTGCAAACCCCGTAAAGTTGGATGTTGCACTGTTGAAGATGTAGAGCAACCCGTCTCCATTTAATAGAGAATTTGCTGTGGCAGTAACTTCTTCTCCGACATTTGCATCAAAATATTGAACAGAAAATCCGCTGCGGGCGACGATTTCAGAAATAAGAATGATCGCCAATGCCAAAATGACAAAAATGATAACAGGATGCGGCAACTTGTTTCCGACACGTTCAATTCCCCCAAGGAATCCCTTGTTCTTTCCTTTGGAACTATCCATGTTTCTCCTCCTAATGACAAAAAAGTTCACACCAAACAAAACAGCCGGTTATTCTACGTATACGTAGAAAACAGAAGCTGTTTTGTTTTGGTGAGTTAATTATCTTTACCTATATTACTAGAAATTTTCATAGAGTACAAATGAATTTCTCACTAATGGTCACCCAGAAATTTTGAGAAGAAAAAGAGTGTCTGTTGCTTCCGGCAACGATGACGTTTATGATGAAGAAAGCAAACCGGCATGATAGAAGAGGGGGCGTACCATGAAAAAAACGAGTTGTTCCAAACGTTCATAGCGCACCAAGATCTTGAACGAGCGGTTCAAATGAAAGCTTACATGAGAAACCAGTTTGAATTTTTGGGTATTCCTGCCGGTCCGCGCCGGAAATTAAGTGCACCGTTTTTTAAGGAAGCACGCAAAGAAAAACGGTTGATTGGGAGTTTCTGAAGGAGTGCTGGCAGAAGGCTGAACGGGAATTCCAATATGTCGGCACGGACTACCTCCATTTGAAAAAACAGTCGCTGACACCCGAGGATATTCCAGTCATCAAAGAACTGGCGCTGACCAAACCGTGGTGGGACACGATTGATTCCGTCGACAAAACGATAGGGCACATCGCCTTGTACTATCCGGAAGTCAACGAGACACTCGTGGAATGGAGTGTCTCAGACAGTATCTGGCTGCGGCGGATTGCCATCGACCACCAGCGCCTCCGCAAAGAGCAGACCGATACGGAGTTGTTGGAAAAAATCATTGAAGCCAATTTGGAAGACACGGAGTTTTCATCAACAAAGCCATCGGTTGGAGTTTGCGTGATTACAGCAAGACAGATCCGAACTGGGTGAGGGATTTTGTGAATCGTCACCGCGATCGAATGCCTCCGCTGAGCATCCGGGAAGCAAGCAAATATTTGGAGAAGAGGTGAAAAAATGGACGGAAAAAAACGAACCAACATTAAAGTCGGTGCACTGGTGGACATTGTTTTGAAAAAAGATCAACGCACTGGAAAACTGACCCGCGGCCATGTCAAACGAATTTTGACAAACAGCGCCAATCATCCTCATGGAATCAAAGTGATGCTGGAAGAAGGCGACCAAGTGGGACGTGTAAAAAACATTGTGTCAGAGACAGACCACAAGCAATAAAAATTCTTATTGGCGCAGAAAGTGTCTCTTTTTGGTATGATAAAAACAAAAAGGAGCTGCTGGGATGGAGAAGCATCGAGTATATGAAATCATTCAAATCGGCCAATTGAAAGACCGTCCGAGCCGTGCTTATGATCTTCTTGTGGCCACCGCAATTTTACTGAATTTGGGCATCGCATTGTTTGAAACGTTTGATATCTCTACTTTGATGGACGATGTGCTATTTCTTATTGAAATAGCAACGGTTCTGGTCTTTACGGTCGACTATGGGTTGAGGCTGTGGACAGCCGAGCACCGGTACCCCGGACTGGATGAGTCTGAATCGATCAGGAAATACGTTTTTTCGCTTGGCGGCATCATCGACTTTTTGTCGTTCTTTCCATTTTATCTGCCGTTTATTTTTCCGGAAGGAGTCGTCGCTTTCCGCATGTTCCGTGTTGCCCGCATTTTCCGTTTGTTCCGCGTCAACCAGTACTCTGATGCCATGAATATTGTGACAGAGGTGTTGAGCCGACGCCGGAATCAGCTGCTGTCTTCGGTTTTCATTCTCCTCATTCTAATGACAGGAGCGTCCATCTTAATGTACAACGTGGAGCATGCCGCACAACCGGACGTGTTTGCCAATGCGTTTTCAGGATTCTGGTGGGCGGCCTCCACATTGACCACCGTTGGGTACGGGGATATTTACCCATTGACGCTGGCCGGAAAGATATTAGGAGTCATCATCACCTTTTTGGGTGTGGGAATTGTAGCAATTCCAACTGGGATCATTTCAGCAGGATTCGTGGAACATTTAAACGAAGAAGACGGCTCTTCATCCCAAAAGACCTTTGAGTATTGTCCTTATTGCGGGGAAAAACTGCCTCATGACGGTCACTGAAAACTGAGAGCCCACATCCATCTTTTCAGAATGGAATTGCGTTAAATAAAAGAAGGCAAGGAGGCACCATATGTCAGGAAAAAAATATAGCCGCCCGCATCAAGTCAGAAGTTACGAATGCGACCAAACGCAAAAAATGACGCTCCCCATGCTCCTCAACATCCTGATGGAAGTGTCCGGCGAGCAGTCGCATCTGCTTGAACGCGGAGAAGAAGACATGATGAAACGAGGGTTGGGTTGGATTATCCTCCAATACACGATGGACATCAAGCGCATGCCACGCATGGGAGAGACCGTCGAAGTGGAAACCCAGGCCGTACAGTATAATAAAATTTTTACATACCGCCATTTCACTGTGTATGATAAAAAAGGAGAAGCTTTGGTGAAGGTGCAAACGACCTTTGCCGCCATTGATTTGGAGAAACGCAAGATGGCACGAATCACGGAAGACCTAATCGCCCCTTATGAAGCGCCGTTCGAGAAACGGTTGGTGCGTGTTGCGAAACCGGAGCCAGTCGATGACGACCACGCTCATACCACGCCGTATCGGGTGCGTTTCTTTGACATCGACAGCAACCGCCATGTCAACAATTCAAGGTATGTGGATTGGTCTCTGGATGCATTGGGACAGGACTTTTTAACCACTCATGAAATGACCCATGCGAACATTAAATTCGATAAAGAAGTTCTCTACGGCCAAATGATTGACAGTGTCTGCAGTGTGAGAGAAGAACACGGTACAGTCGTTACTTCCCACCGTATTCAACGAGAAGGCACCACCCACTGTGCAGCGCATTTTTATTGGAAAAAAATGGAGGAATAAAAGACGATGGTCACCATCGCAGATATCGCAAAACAAGCCGGTGTGGCAAAAAGCACAGTCTCCCGTTATTTGAATGGAGGATCGGTCAGTGAAAAAACACGAAGAAAAATCCAACAAATCATCGAAGAAACCGGGTATGAACCCAATACATTCGCACGCAGCTTAAAGGCTCACAACACGAATATGATCGGCGTCATCATCCCGCGTTTGAGCTCTTCTTCATCCAGCGAAGTGTTGACTGGAATCGACCACGCGGCGAGAAAAATGGGTTATCAGCTCATCATCACGAACGCCGATTTGAAGCCTCAACGAGAAATTGAAAACATTTATACACTCGCCAAACAAAAAGTTGCCGGCATCATTTTTATGGCGAGGGAAATTTCAACTGAACACCAAAAGGCAATCGAATCCATTGAAATCCCGGTATTGGTGCTGGGGCAGGAAGTGGAAGGCATTCACACCATCGTCCACGCTGACTACAAAGCTGGGTATTCGATGGGAGAATATGCGTTGAAAGCAGGACACCGCTCCTTCTTGTACTTCGGCGTGCCGGAAGAAGACAAATCCGTTGGGATGGACCGCAAGCAGGGATTTCTAGATGCGGTATCTCAAGAAAAGGTGTCGGTAGAGGTAGTGGAAACGAGTTTTTCCATGGAAAAGGCCTACCGAGATGTCTTGCGAGTGTTGCCGAAGTTGAAAGCCACTTATGTCGCCTGCGCCACAGATATGATGGCGATGGCGGTGTTGAAGGCAGCGAAGGAAATCGGGTTTTCCATTCCTGAATCATTCTCCCTTTCAGGATTTGGCGGATACGACACAGTCGCCTATTTGTCCCCTTCTTTGACCACAGTTGTGTACCCGTTTCAACAACTCGGAGAACTGGCGGTCAGCCACATTGATAAATTGCTTAAAGGACAGCCGGTCCCTGAACATACGGAGATGGAGAATGAACTCTCTGTGCGGGAATCGACTAGAACAATGAAATAGCTGAAGCCACTCTCGAACTTCCTGCCCATTGAGCAGGAAGTTTTTTGTTTTAAAACGATTGCATTCGTGTGACAACCACTGGACAATTAATTCGTTTTCATATACACTCAAAGCAAGGGTAGAACCGGTTCCAAAAAATGGAACCTCAACATACATTATGGAGGGATTATGATGGCTGACAACAAAGAAATTGCATCGCAGTTGATCGACGCAATCGGCGGCAGAGAGAATATCCAATCTGTCGCACACTGCGCCACCCGTTTGAGAGTCATGGTGAATGACAAAGACAAAATTGATAACGAGCAAGTGGAGAACATCGATAAAGTCAAAGGCGCATTCTACAACTCTGGACAGTATCAAGTCATTTTTGGAACCGGAACGGTAAACAAAATTTACAGCGAAGTGGTCGGACTCGGAGCGCAGGAAAGTTCCAAGGGCGAAATGAAAGAAGAAGCCAAAAAGCAAGGAACGGCTTTCCAACGTGCCATCCGCACGTTTGGGGATGTATTCGTTCCAATCATTCCAGTGCTGGTCGCAACCGGGTTATTCATGGGACTGCGTGGCTTGCTGACACAGCCGGAAATTCTTGCTATATTTGGATTGACGCCTGAAAGCATCAATGCCAACTTCCTTCTTTACACAGAAGTACTGACCGATACGGCGTTCGCTTTCTTACCAGCATTGGTGGCCTGGTCGGCATTCCGTGTGTTCGGAGGCTCACCGGTAATCGGGATTGTACTGGGATTGATGCTGGTAAACCCGGCACTTCCAAACGCTTATGCAGTAGCCTCGGGAGACGCTACGCCACTAACCATGTTCGGAATCATTCCGGTGGTCGGATACCAAGGAACCGTGCTTCCAGCGTTCATTGCCGGATTTGTCGGAGCGAAATTTGAACGCTTTATCCGCAAGTATGTTCCAGAAACGTTGGATTTATTATTGACGCCATTTTTGACTCTTTTGGTGATGAGTATCCTGGCCTTGTTCGTCATTGGACCGATTTTCCACTCGCTTGAAGAAGTCATCTTGGATGTCGTGATTTGGTTGTTGGGGCTGCCGTTGGGAATCGCAGGATTGGTAATCGGTGGGTTGAACCAACTGCTGGTCATCACCGGTGTCCACCACATTTTCAACTTCTTGGAAATCCAATTGTTGGCAAACACTGGGGTGAACCCGTATAACGCCATTATCACTCACAGTGTGGCGGCTCAAGGTGGAGCGACACTTGCAGTGGCAGTGAAAACCAACTCGAAAAAACTGAAAGCACTGGCTTTTCCATCCGCGCTCTCCGCTTTCTTGGGCATCACAGAGCCGGCTATCTTCGGGGTGAACCTACGTTACTTCAAACCGTTCCTCTTCGGACTGGTCGGTGGAGCTGCCGGTGGATTTGTGGCAGACTTGCTTAATATGGAAGCCACCGGGATGGCAGTGACGGTAATCCCGGGCGCTCTCTTGTACTTGAACCAACAAATCATTTGGTACGTCATCACACATGTCATCTCTATCGGCACAGCTTTCGCCTTGACGTATTTCTTCGGGTACTCAGACAAGATGCGCAAAGAATTGGAAACCGAATAGAAAGGACGGCGTATGACACGGCAAATGCACACACACAATGTTGATGTAACTTATCATATCCGGCCGCCTCATGGATTGTTGAATGATCCCAACGGCTTGATTTATTTCAATGGATTGTACCATGTGTTTTTCCAGTGGAATCAAAAAGGCACCACCCACAAAAACAAAAGCTGGGGACATGCGGTGTCCGAGGATTTGACGAGCTGGCGGTATTTGCCGCCTGCTCTCGAACCAACGGCTTGGTTTGACAAAGACGGCTGTTACTCCGGAAGTGCGGTGGAAGCAGACGGTCGCATGTATTTGTTTTACACAGGAAATGTCCGCGGTGAAAACGGGGAGCGAGAAAGCTACCAATGTCTGGCGGTATCGGAAGACGGGGAAACTTTTGAGAAAAAAGGACCGTTGTTCGAACAGCCTGCCGGGTATACCGCGCACATCCGTGACCCGAAAGTATGGAAAGAAGACGACACTTGGTGGATGCTGCTGGGAGCCCAAACGGAGACACTGGAAGGGACCGCCATCTTGTATCGATCCGACAATCTGTTGGACTGGACGTATGCAGGGGAACTGATGGAACGTACGGAGCCGTTCGGCTATATGTGGGAATGCCCGGACTTGCTTCGCTTGGACGAACGGGATGTGTTTGTCTTTTCCCCGCAAGGATTGGAACCGGAAGGAGATTTTTACCAGAATATTTTCCAAACCGGTTACTTGTCGGGCACCTTCACAAAGAAAGGGACCTTCCAATCGGATGCTTACGGGTTCAAAGAACTGGACCGCGGGTTTGAATTTTATGCGCCGCAGTCCTTCGTGGACAACCAAGGTAGAACCCTCTTATTCGGCTGGATGGGTGCGATGGAACCAGAAGTGGAACAAGCGGTTCCGACCATCCAAGACGGGTGGGTCCACCATCTATCTTTGCCGCGTGAAATCAGCTGGGAGAATGAGCGGTTGATTCAACGCCCGGCGGAAGAACTGAAACAGCTGCGGAAAGAAGCGGTCCCGCTCACGGAAGTTCTTGATCAATCAGGAAAAGCATCCCTACCGTCGCTGCAGAGCGAACTGGTGCTGGAATGGCAGGAAGCGGACAATTTCGAATTGACGCTCCGCGGAGAAGTCACCCTCTTCTTTAATAAAGAGAAGCAGCGGGTGACGGTGGAACGGACCAATTGGCTGACCAAAGAAAGTGAAACAAGAAGCGTGGCCTTGAACGAGGCGCTTACGGATATGCGAATTTTCTTGGAAGCTTCATCTTTGGAGCTGTTCATAAACGGCGGCCGAGAAGTGTTCTCATTGCGCTATTTCACCGAAACAGAAAACTCAGAACTGACATGGAAGAGCACGCGTCCTGTTCAAGCGACCGCCTATCCACTAGACACAGCAACCAGCCTGCGCTTTTAAGCGGCTGGTTGTTTTTCTTTTCTATAGAAGCGATTAAGAGTGAATGAAACAAATAGAGAACACACTGTTGCATTTGTCTAACAACTCGATGTCAGTCTTAAGACGTATTCTATCCTAATGCCCGAAGATGGTATACTGACAAGGAAGATAAAGCCGATTGAAGAGGAGTTAGACGAATGAACAAATGGTTTAGTAAGATGGTAAAAACAACCATTGCAGCTTCAACGCTGGGGATGGCAGCAGTCGGAACGGCTGAATCCGTTGACGCACAAATTAACACATCTGTCGTGGATGAGGCTTGGGGAAAGCCGACGTTTGTTTACGGCGGCGGACTTTCAGAAGCGCAAATCAGTGAAACTGCGGACTTGTTCGGCATTGATGATCGTGCAAATGTGGAAGAGATGCCGGCGACCGGCGAAGACTTGCAAACGTACTTAGGATACGGTTCAGGCAGCACCTCAAGCATGATTTCATCTGTGTTGGTTCAGCGTGAAGGCGA
The DNA here is from genome assembly GCF_000429585.1 of Atopococcus tabaci DSM 17538. GTDB lineage: Bacteria > Bacillota > Bacilli > Lactobacillales > Carnobacteriaceae_A > Atopococcus > Atopococcus tabaci. Next base: position 17,933 of record NZ_AUCD01000002.1, on the reverse strand, counting down.
AGGAGAAGGCGTGGAAGTGATGGTTGAAACGCCTGAGAACATCACCAAAATCACCGAAGAACAGTACATGAACGCGGCCATCACAGCTGGAGTGGAAGACGCGACCATCATGGTTGGGAGCATCCGGCCGGTGACCGGCGAAAGCGCGTTGACAGGTGTGTACAAAGCCTTTGATGCAAATGGAGAAACATTGGAGAAGGAACGCATGGAAGTCGCACAGCAAGAATTGGAAACGACCAGCGACATTTCGGAAGAGCTGGATGAAGAACAATCCGTACAGCTGGATCAAGCGATGGTGGATATCAAACGCGAACTGGCGGAATTAAAAGAGCAGGTCGGCGAACTGGCCACCAGAGAAGACATCGAACGCATCATCAATGAGGCGTTGGAGAAAAACAGTCTGCAAAACATTGTGTCCCAAGAACAAGTGAATCAGCTGGTCATTTTGTTTGAAAATTACCAGCAAACAAGTGCCATCGACTCCCAAGCGGTGAAAGCCCAGCTGGAGAATTTGGCAGGCGACTTGCAAGACCGTCTGGGAGCGGCTTGGCAGTCAGCGGAAGAAAGCGGCCTGACTGACCGGATTGCGCAGTTCTTTTCAGAATTGTGGCAAACCTTGGTTGGTTTGTTCAACTAAACATGTAAGCCACCAAAAAAACAGTCTGCAGTTTGATCTGCAGACTGTTTTTGTGTTCATTCTTCTGTTCCGAATTGTTCTTCAAACATGCGGTTGCGTTCTTCAAAGCTGATTTCGCGGTGTACTTGGTGCAAGAGCCATTGGTAACCGAAAGGATCGAGGAAGATGGCGTTCGATACACCCATTTCCGGAATTTCTGTTATTCCCACGATTTCCTTGCAGCCTAAGCGGATGGCTTTGGAATACGTTTCTTTAATGTCAGGTACGATTACATTAAACCACATCGTCACCGGATGCTCCGGCTTCGGTGCGACCATTTGGTAATCGGGATTTTCATCCAGCATATGAATCCGCATGCCGTGCAACGTGAAAATCGCTTCGTTGGTGCCGGGCGCGAAATTCGTCACTTCCACCCGTTCAGTTTCAAAGATTTCTTCATACAACTCCAGTGCTTTCAAACTGTCTTTTACAACCATATTCATTTCTACTCCAACCATTCCAAATCCTCCTTTTATTCAAAACAGTTCGCCATTTCTTTCGGGTCTTTCGTTTGTTCCAGCAGGATTAACAGCTTGATGCGGGCTTTCGGTCCGCTGAGTCCGGGCGCAAAAATCACGCCGGCTTGTTTTAATTGTCTGCCGCCGCCTTCATAATCGTAAATGTCCTGTGCGATGCCATTGAATGCGCGTGAGACCAGGACGACAGGGAGGTCGTTTTCTAAGAATTTCTTCAATGACGGCAAGACCGCCGGTGGTAAATTCCCGGCACCCAGCGCTTCAATCACCAACCCGTCCGGTTTCATTTGAAACACCGCCTCAAGAAGCTGACTTTCCATACCGGCGTATGCCTTCAACAATGGAACCGTATGGCGGATGGTATCGACGGGAAAATGCTCCCGCTCCACCAGTTTTTGAAAGAAGTGGACGTGGTTTTTAGCTAAAATCCCAATCGGGCCAAATGTCGGTGTACGAAAGGTGGCGACATTGGTTGTATGGGTTTTGGTGACGTGGCGGGCAGCGTGGATCTCTTCATTCATCACTACCAACACGCCTTTGTCCGCGGCTTCTTCGGACATCGCCGTCCAGACCGCCGCCTGCAGATTTAAGAGCCCGTCTGCGCCGATACTGTCTGCCGGACGCATCGCACCAGTCAACACAACGGGAATCGATGCATGCAGTGTCAAATCCAAAAAGTAGGCCGTTTCTTCCAACGTATCGGTGCCGTGGGTCAAGACGATGCCGTCTGCTTCATCGGCCTCTACGGCGCGTTCGATCCGTTCTTTCATCGCGGTCATTTCCTTGAGGGTGATGTGCGGAGAAGGAAGTTGGAACAAATCTTCCGCTTTGACGTGCACCGCTTCTCCAAACAAGTGCCGGTAGTGATGCAGCGGGTTTTCCGAACTCGGGCGGACATCGCCCGTAGTTTGGTCGGTGCTCATGGAAATCGTCCCGCCTGTATGCAGCAACAATATTCGTTTCATTTTATGCCTCCAACAAAAATCCGTCTGTTAATTAAAAAAGGGGTTGAACCGTTTCTCGCGGCCGATGGTCGTTTCTCCGCCGTGTCCTGGGAGTACTTTCATATCCTCCGGCAACGTCAACAAATGTTTTTCAATGCCTTGCAAGAGCTGCTCGGGATCACTGCCGGGAAGGTCGGACCGTCCTACGGTACCTCTGAACAAGGCGTCGCCGGTTACGACAAAGTTGTCCTCATAAAAGACGAAACTGACCCCTCCTGGGGAATGTCCCGGTGTGGGCACAACAGTGAAACGGAAACCTTCGATGTCGTATTCTTCAAACAAGTTGAATTCCACATCTGCCGGACGTGCCACCACTGGATGCGGATGACGGGCAGAGAGATTCAATTCCGGATCGCCCAGCCAATCCTGTTCTTCTTCGCTTACATAAACGGGAATTTCATAGTCTGTGCGAATATCTTCCAATGCTCCGATGTGATCGTAATGCGTATGCGTCAACAACACCGCCACCGGTCGGACACCCAATTCTTCCAACTGGTCTTTGATTTTGCTTGTTTCATCGCCAGGGTCTACCACCAACGCATTCGTTCCTTTATAAAGGATATAACAATTTTCTGGAATCCATCCAGTCTCGATTCTGCGGATATTGATCATTTCATTTCCCTCCAGTGCTTCTTCCTTTTCAGTATAACGGACTTTCGTGGAGGAACAAAATAGAAAAATAGAGCGGCTGTTAATTATAACTATTGCAAAATGATAACAAATTCAATTAAATGAGCTTACTGTTTGCAAAATTTTTGTGTCAGAGTTACCATAAGTGTGGAAACAAAATCAAAGGAGGAATTGTTTTATGGCAGACACAGAAGTAAAAGATTTTTTGAATAAGCTGGTCGCTACACAGGGGTTGTTTTACATTCGACTCCATCAATTTCACTGGTACATCAAAGGACCGCATTTCTTCACACTGCACGAAAAATTTGAAGAATTGTATGACGAAGTGACGGAAAACTTGGATGAAGTCGCCGAGCGCTTGATTGCTATTGGAGGCGAACCGTATTCCACCTTGGGTGAATTCAAAGAGCATTCCATCCTCGAAGAACGCGTGGAAGACAAAAATCTTTCGGAAGACGACATGGTTAAAGCGGTCATCAAAGACTACCAGACGATGCGCGCCTCTCTTGAAGAAGGCATCGAACTCACGGATGAAAAAGGGGATTTCGTTTCCAACGACATGTTAATCGACATCAAAGAAGACGTCGACAAAACACTGTGGATGCTGCAGGCATTCATCGGGAACAACCCACTGGATGACATCAAATAAACCAACCCCATTCACAAGAGGCTGGGACAAAAGTCCCAGCCTCTTGTGCGTTTCCGAATAGGCTAGCGAAAATGCGCTCCAAAATGCAGACCCGACGTCCACTTCACGAATAATGCTCGAGGGGCTTCGCCCCTCATCCGCTTATTCGCTCCAGTTGCCATAGCCGTTGCCGCTTTAGCGGCTTACGGATATGGTATGCGTTAGAAGGTTCGGGTCTAAACGCATTTTGTCCCGCTCTCTTGTTTTTTGCTCCCGGGAGAGATGTTTGAGATAATGGACGAGAAAAACTTGTGAGGAGTGAAGGTATGGGAAAAAAAGGAATTTTGGCTCTACATGAATTGACCGAAGAACAAAAAGAAACCATTCAAAAAATAGCACCGGACTATGAATTGGTGGAAACAAAAGAAGACGAACTCGTTTCCGACTTTCCGTTGGAAGCCATCGAAGTGGTGTATGGGTGGGGCGCACTGGGAGAACAAGTGGCGTTTAAAGAAGGATCTCGTTTGAATTGGGTCCAGACGGCTTCTGCCGGAGTCGATTATCTGCCTTTGGAACAATTGGAGGAAAGAGAAGTAGCCCTGACCAATGCGAGTGGCATCCACAGCACAGCGATTTCAGAATCCATCTTCGCGATGCTTTTGAACCACACGCGTGGCATCGGTCACGCATTACTTAAACAGCAAGAAAAGAAATGGGACCCGGTTGAAAGCTTGGTGGAGTTGAAGAACCGGACGATGATGATTGTCGGTACCGGACACATTGGGAAAGAAACCGGCCGGATTGCCAAAGCATTCGGCATGAAGACCATCGGCATCAACCGCAGCGGACGCGAAGTTGACTACATGGATGAGCTGTTTACGCAGGACGACCTGTCGCAGCATCTCAAAAAAGCCGATGTCGTCGTGAACATCCTGCCGCTCACCGAACAGACGGAACACTTTTTTAACCGCGACTTGTTTAAAGAGATGAAAAACAGCGCCATTTTCATCAACGTGGGACGGGGCGGAACGGTCCGCACAACGGATTTGATCGACGCGTTGGATAACGGAGAGCTGGCACACGCCGCTTTGGACGTGTTTGAAGAAGAACCGCTTCCGGAAGACGATCCGCTATGGGACCGTGAAGATGTCTTGATCACCCCGCACTTTTCCGGAGTGCTGGAGGATTACGAAGCTAGTTTGTTCCCAATTTTTGAGGAAAACTTAAAAGCGTTTGTTGAAGGAAAGGAACTGCCGCGCAATGTGGTGGACTATAAAAAAGGATACTGAACGCGCAAAGGAGGAAAAGCTCGTTGGTAAATAAAAATAGCGTATTCATCATGGGAAGTTATGTGACCGATCTGACAGCGCGGGCGGATCGGCTGCCGCAGCCGGGAGAGACTGTGTTAGGGAAATCGTTCCGGACCGGTGCCGGAGGAAAAGGCAGCAATCAGGCAGCCGCTGCAGCCCGTCTCGGGTCGGAAGTGTCCTTGGTCACCAAGCTGGGGGATGATGCCTTCGGGAAACTGGCGCTGGACCATTTTCAAACAGAAGGCATCGACACCACCCACATTGCCATCGACAAGGAGCGGGCCACCGGATCGGCCCTTATTACGGTTGACGACGAGAGTGAAAACATGATTGTCGTGACGCCGAGTGCATGCGCCAACATCCATAAAGAAGAGATTGAAAAAGCAGAATCCAAATTGGCGGAATCGGCAGTGGTGTTGACTCAGCTGGAAACCAACCTGGATGCAGTGGACACCACCTTGCAATTGGCGGAAAAACATGGTGTGCCGGTCATCTTGAATCCGGCGCCGTTTCAACCGATTCCGGATGACTGGTTGAAAAAAGTCACGTACTTAACTCCCAATGAAACAGAAGCCGCACAGTTGACCGGTATGCCGGTTGATTCTGTCGAAAGTGCCACAGCGGCAGCGCAAACATTGCATCAACTGGGCGCTGACAACGTATTGATCACACTTGGGAAAAAAGGCTGCCTTCTCTATAATGCAGAACAAAAAGGGAAGGTGTACGACGGTTTTCCGGTCCACGCGGTGGACACCACCGGCGCAGGCGATGCGTTCAACGGCGGTCTGGCTTATGCACTGGCAAACGAGTATGGGTTGGAGGACGCCATCCGGTTTGCGAATGCCGTTGGCGCCTGCGCCGTCACCAAAGAAGGCACTGCTCAAGCGATGCCGACATTGGAAGAAGTCATGCAATTTTTAGACAGCGAAAAGGAGGCGGTTAAATGAACATTGTTGTGTTGGAAGGTTATACCACCAATCCGGGAGACTTGAGTTGGAAAGAATTGGAAGAACTGGGCGAGGTGACGCTGTATGACCGAACCTCCTTGGAAGACGAAGCGGAAGCGATTGAGCGGATTGGAGAGGCGGAACTTGTCTTTACCAATAAAGTTCCCATCACACAAACCGTTTTGGAGGCGTGTGCCAACATCCGTTTTATCGGGGTTTTGGCGACCGGATACAATGTCGTGGATATTGAAGCCGCCCGCGAACGCGGCATCACCGTCAGCAACGTCCCGGACTACAGCACCGATTCTGTCGCCCAACACACCTTTGCGCTGTTGCTTGAAATCACCAATCAAGTGGCGCACCACAGCCGGGAAGTCCACAACGGAAAGTGGGAACACCACGAAGATTGGACGTTCTACGATTATCCACTAATGGAACTGTCCGGAAAAACGATCGGCATCCTCGGATTCGGAAAAATCGGGCAGGCAGTCGGAAAACTCGCCCGGGCTTTTGGTATGAATGTACTGGCGTATAACCGCAGCGAGAGCGAAAGCGGCAGACAAATTGCAAACTACGTTTCAAAAGAAGAACTGTTGGCGCAGGCCGATGTCTTGTCCTTGCACCTGCCGTTGACGGAAAAGACAAAAGAAATAATCAATGCGGACGCTATCCGCCAAATGAAAGACGGCGTGATTTTGTTGAACACGGGAAGAGGACCGCTGATCAACGAACACGATGTTGCCGAAGCGTTGAATGAAGGAAAAATATATGCCGCCGGACTTGATGTGGTGAGCACCGAGTCTATCCAAAGCGACAATCCGCTCTTAAAAGCCCAAAATTGTTTCATCACCCCGCACATCGCCTGGGCCACCAAAGAAAGCCGCCAGCGCTTGATTGACATCAGCGTGGAAAACGCGCGGGCGTTTTTGAGAGGGCAGCCGGTGAATGAGGTGGGGTACTAAAAAATATAGATTTAGATAAGAAAAGGACGAAACATTTTTCATGTTTCGTCCTTTTCTTATCATTTCTAATGAGATTGAACAACTTGTTTTTGAAGAGGTACTTCTTGTACCTTATGATGCCAAGAAATAGCGGTTTCATTTATAACTTTATTTAATTCTTCTATATTTTTTCTTCCTTGAGTTTGTAACCAATCCCGTCCAGCTTGTTCACCTTCAGAGGCATATGGTTCAACTCCATCTTTCCAGGTTGCTCGCCCGCAAAGTACCCCATTGAAAGTGGAGCCAGCATCTCGAGCAAATTTCAATGTATCTTGAAACATCTGAGCTGAAACTCCTGCACTTAAAAAGATAAATGGCAAGTGAGTTGACTCACTTTGTTCTTTGTAATATTGAAGAGCTTCTTTTTGGGAATGAATCGCTTCTTCATTAGAAAAGCCTTCCACATAATTCATGTTGACAGGAACTTCCACTTTCAAAACGTCTACATTGTACTGTGGTTTAGAGAATTCTTTCATTGCTTCAATCACTTTACGAGGTTTCACTTTTGCGTATTCTTTACTTTTTACATCCTCTATACGAGCATCATATGTTAAAATTTCCAAGAAAAATGGAATGTCTTCTGCCAAGCATTCCGAACCTACACGCTCCATGTAAACATGCTTGAATTCATTAATTTCCTCAGCTTCATCCACATCGTAATACAATAAAAACTTCACCGCGTCTGCACCGGCTTCTTTCAAGCGTTTCACGGACCATTCTTCCAATAGATCAGGTAAACGCCCGGGCTCAGTTGCGTCATACCCAGTTTTTTCATAGGCAAGGAGTAGCCCGGCATTTTTATCGCGTTCTCCCGAAGCTGGAATGCCGTATTCAGGATCCAAAAGGATAGAACTGGCATATGGAGTCAATTCTTTAGAGATAAGTTTTTTAAATTCAATAATTCCTTCATCACCAATTTCTTTCGGGCTCGCGTTCGCAATCATTTTCTTTAAAGAACCGCGCTGATCGATTGCTAATGCAGAGATAACACCGTTCTCGTCTGATAGCCGTTCCAATGCTTGATATTTTCCTGCGCTGATTGTTAACATTTTTTTAGCTCCTTATTTGAGTTGTTAAAAGCAATGTGAAATAATCAATCAATTTTTTGAACGTGGACTTGGTCATAATACTTTTGAAAGTAATCTTTATTAACTGACCCAGTTTTGGCTTCCATAGTATTCAGCATACCTGTTGCCATACCGCTCTTTAAGACGGATTCAGGTGATTGGCCTTGGTGCAAAGCGATGGCAAAACCGGCGATTGTAGCATCTCCAGAACCGACTGGATTTACAACTTCAATTTTGGGTATTGTAACTTTATAAAAGGCGTTCTTGTTCTTAGCGAAAGCTCCTTCAGCTCCTAAAGAAACCACAATCCACTCCAAGCCATCAAACATTTTATGATTTAGAGCTTCTTTCAGTTCGCTTGTAGTTGTCACAGATTTACCCAATAATTCGCTGAGCTCTGTTTCATTGGGTTTAATCAGTAGAGGTTTATCCTCAGTTAAAAGGGATTCTTTTAAGTAATGTCCACTAGTGTCTAATAAAGCCTTTACATTCTTCTTTTTACAGAGTGAGAGGAGGGAGGCATAGTAATCGTGTGGCAGCCCCGTTGGAAGACTGCCCGAAATAGTTACTAGAGATACGTTTTCTAGTAACTGAATCAATTTTTTTTTGAAAGACACTCCTTCAAATTCATCTAAAACGGGTCCCGATTCCAGAATTTCTGTTTGTTTACCGTCATGTAGAATGGCGATGCAGTTTCGCGATTCTTTATCAATTTTTAGAAAATCATGTTGGATTCCTTCAGTATCTAAATTTTTCAAAATGTTATCTCCGATAGTGCCACCAATGATTCCGGTAGCTTTAACCGACTCATCCATTTGAGAGATGACACGTGTGACATTAAGACCTTTTCCTCCTGCAGTTTTGTTTACCGACTCGACTCTATTTACATCATCAATTTTAAAAGAATCGAGAGGGTAGGAAACGTCAACAGATGGATTCATTGTAATTGTTAGAATCAATTTAGTTCACCACCCTTTCAATAATAACTTTTTCATACGGTAATCGATACGTTATTGTAAATGGGTTAATCGTGATATTCGCCGTTTTCCCATTTCTCTAAAAACTCTTCGAACTTTTTATCTGTTTCTTGTAAATTAAAGTTATCGCTTTCAAGGTGTGCTATTTTTTCGATTAAAGCATCATTTTCTTGAGACTTTTCATATTCAGCTTCAATAAAGTTATCAATGCAAGCGAAAATGAGGTGTTCGCCAGTGATTTTTCCACCAAATCCGATTACGTTTGCATTTAATTTCTCTTTCGCATAACGGGAGGTAGTAATGTCCCGTACCAATGCAGCTCGAACTCCGTTTACTTTATTTGCACCGTTGGAGATTCCTACACCTGTGCCACAGATGACAACCCCTAAATCTGCTTCTCCTGATGCGACTGCTTCTCCTACCTTTTTTCCATAGATAGGGTAGTGGGTGCGTGTGAAGTCATACGTACCTACATCAATAACTTCATGTCCCTGCTTCTTTAAGTAATCTGAAACGGCAATTTTAGTGTCTGTTACGATATGGTCATTTCCTAGTGCAATAATCATCACGTATTCTCCTTTTGTATAATTGGATTTTTTATTAATAGAATTGAATGAAAAAGTCAGCACATAGCATCGAGCATATCCACACGAATTTGATGGCGTCCGCCGGAATACTCAGAGTTGAGGAAAACCGCGACAATATTTTTGGCCAATTGTTCGCCTACTATTCCTGATCCTAAAGTAATAATGGAAGAATTATTATGATCTCTTGTCATTTTTGCAGAGTGTTCATCTGAAACTTCAGCGGCAACAATCCCTTTTAACTTAGTTACAGCCATAAAGGAGCCTGCCCCTGTTTTATCGAATAAAATCCCGACAGCGCCTTCATTTTTTCTTACGCCGTTTGCAACGGCTAAGCTTGATTCAATAAAGTCTACTGCTCCTTCAGGAGTAGTGTCTGTTACTTCCACTTCACTCATTTCTTCTGCAAGGTACGTCTTGATTGTTTCTTTTAGTTCCAACCCGTCTTTATCTGATCCTAAAAATACCATCATGATAACTCTCTCCATTTCATATATGTTAGTTTATTACCCTGGTATATTGTTCCAATACTTGCTTTTGAACTGTTGTGAGGTTTTCATCGGTGATGATTGCGGTGGTTTTATCTAAATCGTAAAAGCTGAAAAAGTCCTCTTTTGCAATTTTGCTGTGATCAGCGACAATGTAAGTCTCTTGAGCATTGTCCATAATAATGCTTTGCGTGGTTCCTTCTTCTTCGTTTGAAGTAAACAGATTATTATGATTAATTCCATTAACGCCTATGAAAGCTTTTCTTACTCGTAATTTAGACAAAGCTTGGTTGGCGATGCTGCCTACGAAAGCTCCCGTACGTTCCCGGTAACTTCCGCCAATTAAAATTAAGTCATACATATTGCTTTGGTTAAACTTATTGAAAACGTGGATAGAATTTGTCACTACTCGCATTGGAGTTACTTGAAGATAATCATAAACCATTTCAATAGTTGTACCTGGACCTAAAAATATCGTGTCATCTGATTCAATTAATGAAGCAATTTGTTTAGCTATATATATTTTTTCAGAAGTGTTTATCTCTTGTTTTTCAGAATGGGAAAGTTCTTTTTTAGATAAGTTTTTAGGAAGCTTGGCACCCCCGTGAATTCTCTGGATTAATCCTTCTTCTTCTAATTCTTTGAGATCTCGGCGAATAGTCATTTCAGTTACGCCTAATTCAGTCGTTAAATCAGCTACTCCGATAATTCCATGCGTATTTACGAGCTTTTGAATTGTCTCGAGTCGTTGTTCTTTTAAAATCTCAAATAACCTCCTTTCGATTTATGTTTGGGAATGTTTGTTATTGTTTCTTTACATCAATTTATCACCTGTATAAACCAATGTCAACAGAAATATTTAATTATGAAAACGCTTGACAAGCTATTAAAGCAGTGATAACTTGTAATTAACAAAATAAAACATTTTGTAAAAAAAACAAACATTTTCATATGTTTTATAGGAGGAGACAAAATGATGAATAGAGTAGAAGCGAATATGGTAGGATTTGAAATTGTTGCTCACGCAGGGGATGCTCGATCAAGTTTATTAGAAGCAATAAGTGCAGCTGAAAAAGGGGAATTCGATAAAGCGGAACAATTAGTAGAGGAGGCGGGCGAAAGTATCAAAGAAGCTCACAATGCACAAACACAAATGTTGGCACAAGAAGCAGCAGGAGAAGAAGTGGAAGTAGGATTTATTATGGTACACGGACAGGACCACTTGATGACTACTTTATTATTGCGCGATATAGTAGGGCACTTAATCAATCTTTATAAGAAAGGATGAAACTAAATGAATAGTTTAGTTGCTCAAATCGAAAAAATGAAACCGTTTTTCGAAAAGGTTTCTAGAAATAAATATTTGAGAGCTGTTAAAGATGGTTTCATAGCGGCTATGCCGGTCGTGTTATTCTCAAGTATCTTTATGCTAATCGCCTATGTACCAAATATTTTCGGTTTTTATTGGAGCGAAACGGTAGAGGCCTTAATTGTCAAGCCGTATAACTACTCGATGGGGATTTTAGGATTGCTTGTAGCGGGAACAACCGCAAAATCTCTGACCGATTCCTTTAACCGAGACTTGCCCAAGAATAACCAAATCAATAACATCTCTACATTGTTAGCTTCTATTGTCGGCTTCTTGTTGCTGGCAGCTGATCCTGTTGAAGGAGGATTTGGCAGTGGGTACTTAGGAACTACAGGGCTCTTATCTGCTTTTGTTTCTGCGTTCATCGTAGTGAATGTCTATAACCTTTTCATCAAAAATAACATTACTATTAAAATGCCAAAGGAAGTTCCACCAAACATTTCGCAAACATTTAAAGACTTATTGCCATTTGCAGCTTCGGCAATGATTATTTACTTTGTCGATATTGTCGTGCGGAATGTGGCAGGCGCAAACTTTGCGCAAATGGTTATTGAATTATTCCAGCCGTTATTCTCAGCAGCGGATGGATATGTTGGACTTGCGATTATCTATGGGGCTATGTCGTTCTTTTGGTTTATTGGTATACATGGACCTTCTATCGTAGAACCTGCAATTTCGGCTATCATCTATCTCAACTTAGACGCCAATTTACAAATGTTTCAAGCTGGAGAACAAGCAACACATGCTTTAACACCAGGTATTCAATATTTTGTTGCAACACTTGGGGGAACAGGCGCAACATTCGTAGTCCCATACATGTTTATGTTTATGGCAAAATCCAAACAGAATAAGGCGATTGGGAAAGCTTCATTTATTCCAACTTCTTTCGGAGTGAATGAACCAATTTTATTTGGTGGGCCGTTAGTGCTTAATCCAGTTTTCTTTATTCCGTTCATACTTGCGCCAATTATGAACGTATGGGTGTTTAAGTTCTTTGTTGATTTCCTCGGTATGAATAGTTTCATGTACTTTTTGCCGTGGACAACACCTGGACCTATTGGATTGGTTCTTGGAACTGCATTTCATCCACTATCGTTTGTTTTGGCAGCTTTGCTATTAGTGATGGATGTATTAATCTACTACCCATTCTTTAAAGTGTATGACAAACAACAAGTCGAAAGAGAACAAGAAGAAGTCATTTCTAATGAAGAGTTAACTGCTCCAGAATTCGATGGGGATGTAGCAATCCAAGCATCCGAAAGCACGATCAAGGATGAAAAAAATGTGTTGGTGTTGTGTGCTGGAGGCGGAACAAGTGGACTTTTGGCTAACGCGTTGGAAAACGGTGCGAAAGAATACAATGTCCCTGTAACGGCTGCGGCAGGTTCATACGGTACACACAATGATATTATGAAAGATTTCGATTTAATCGTATTGGCTCCTCAAGTGGCTTCGAATTATGAAGACATTAAAAAAGATGCGGATCGTTTAGGAGTCAAGTTGGTCAAGACGAAAGGGAAGGAATACATTTCCCTCACCAATAACCCTAAAGGAGCATTGGACTTTGTTTTAAGTACGTTAAATTCAGAGGGCGAAGAAGCATCTGATACTACTCAATTATCTCAGGAGGGAATTTAGTGTTGAAATTACCAGAAGATTTTATTTTTGGAGGAGCAACGGCTGCATATCAAGCTGAAGGAGCGACAGCTAAAGACGGGAAGGGGAGAGTGGCTTGGGACACTTTCTTAGAAGAAAATTATTGGTTTAATGCTGAGCCGGCCAGTGATTTTTACAATCGTTATCCTGTCGACTTAAAGTTAGCAGAGGAATTTGGAGTGAATGGAATCAGGATTTCGATAGCATGGTCCCGTATTTTTCCAAATGGTCATGGAGAAGTCAATGAAAAAGGGGTGGAGTTCTACCACAAGGTGATTGATGAAGCACAAAAACGTGGAGTGGAACCCTTTATAACATTGCATCACTTTGATACTCCTGAGGCTTTGCACAAAGAAGGAGACTTTCTCAATCGGGAAAATATTGAGCATTTTGTGAATTACGCAAAATTTTGCTTTGAAGAATACGGTGGAAAAGTCAAATATTGGACCACTTTCAACGAAATTGGGCCTATAGGAGACGGGCAATATCTGGTAGGTAAGTTCCCACCGGGGATTAAATATGATTTCGGGAAAGTATTTCAATCCCACCACAATATGATGTTGGCTCATGCAAAAACTGTGAAACTATTTAAAGAGAATGGTTATCCAGGAGAGATTGGTATTGTGCATGCATTGCAAACAAAATATCCTCACGATCCAAATAACCCTGCAGATGTTCGGGCTGCCGAACTGGAGGATATCATCCACAACAAATTTATCTTAGACGCTACTTTCAAGGGTGAGTATTCCAAAGGGACTATGGAAGGTGTAAACCATATTTTTGATGCTAATGGCGGCTCACTGACGATAAGTGACGAAGATATGGATATTCTATACGAAGCAAAAGATCTAAACGACTTCTTAGGAATTAATCACTATATGAGCGACTGGATGCGAGGATACGATGGTGAAACTGAAATCTTCCATAACAGCACTGGAGATGAAGGAACTTCAGCTTACCGAATCAAAGGAGTAGGCGAAAAAGTATTTGATGTAGATGTTCCACGTACAGACTGGGATTGGATGATTTATCCTCAAGGATTATACGATCAGATTATGCGTGTGATGGAAGAATATCCTAACTATAAAAAAATATATGTAACGGAAAATGGTATGGCCTATAAAGACGAATTTAACGATGGGGAAATTGATGATCAACCAAGAATCGATTATATCGAAGGGTATTTAAAAGCTATTCATCAAGCGATTGAAGATGGGGCGAACGTACAGGGATATTTTGTTTGGTCGCTAATGGACGTGTTTTCTTGGTCGAATGGTTACAATAAGCGCTATGGATTATTCTATGTCGATTTTGAAACCCAAGAAAGATACCCTAAAAAAAGTGCGTATTGGTATAAGGAACTAGCTAAGACAGGAGAATTAAAGGGTTAAGGAGAAAAGGCAACTTGGTGTTGAAAGACATTAGGTTGCCTTTCTTTTAAATGAGTAGTACAGAGAGCTTCACATTATCAATTCTTCTAGAGAAGGGGTTACACAAATGACGGTGAAAAACAATTTTCCTACAGATTTCCTTTGGGGAAGTGCAGCTGCTGCTTATCACTTTGAAGGGGCAACAAATCAAGACGGTAAAGGGCCTGCTGTTTTTGATGTAGTTCCAAGCACTCAAGATAAACGAACGAAACAACCAGAATCAGGAAACTTAAAGCATGAAGCAATCGATTTTTATAATCGGTACGAAGAAGATGTAGAGTTGTTTGCGGAACTTGGATTAAAATCTTTTCGAACATCTGTCAACTGGACGCGTATATATCCTAATGGAATTGAAGAAGAGCCAAATGAAGCGGGGTTGAAGTTTTATGACAACTTATTTGATAAGCTGCTCGATAATGGAATCGAACCCATCGTGACAATCACCCATAGTGGGGAGATGCCCCTTTATTTAGCCGATAATTATAATGGGTTCGCAAATAAAGAAGTGATCGCTTTCTATGAAAAATATGTACGAACGATTGTAGAAAGATACCAACATAAAGTAAAATACTGGCTGACCTTTAATGAAGTAAATGGCACTCCGGATATGCCTTTTTTCTACGCAGGTGTATCTCAACCAAAAGAAACAATCACAGAACAAGAAATGCATCAAATCATTTTTAATATTTTTCTAGCAAATGCACGGGCAATAAAAATCATAAAAGAAATTAACCCTGAATTACAAGTTGGCTGTACAACCATACAAGGGCCCTATTATCCAATGACTGCAAAACCTGAAGATTTCTTTAAATCCTACATCGATAACCGTGACCGATTAGCTTATACAGATGTGCACGTATTTGGCGAGTACCCAAGATACAAACTTAAAATGTTCGAAGAAAAAGGGATTAATCTGGATGCCACTGAAGAAGAGTGGAAAGACATAAAAGAGAATACTGTCGATTATTTGGCGTATAGTTATTATTTAAGTGGGGTTTCTGATGCTGGTGCTGTCTCAAAAGAAGAGGACGATGACGGTGTTCGAAAAGCAGTAAATGTTATCAGCAATGAAGAAAATCCTTATTTGGAACATAATGAATGGGGATGGTCGATTGATCCGGTGGGTCTTCGTACCATGCTGAATATTCATTGGGATCGCTATGGATTGCCGCAATTCATAGTAGAAAACGGTCATTCTCAGATTGAAGACTTAGAAAAAGATGCAGACGGTAACTTAACTGTTGTGGATGATTACCGAATAAAAACTTTGAAAGAGCATCTGCTACAATTAAATGAGGCTATTGGAGATGGCGTAGATGTGAT
This sequence comes from Atopococcus tabaci DSM 17538, assembly GCF_000429585.1. Taxonomy (GTDB): domain Bacteria; phylum Bacillota; class Bacilli; order Lactobacillales; family Carnobacteriaceae_A; genus Atopococcus; species Atopococcus tabaci. The sequence continues at coordinate 2,367 of NZ_AUCD01000002.1, read as the reverse complement.
AGGTTACACGAACTGGGCAGTTATGGATTTCGTTAGTGGAACAACTGGAACAATGGAAAAAAGATGGGGTTTTATTTATGTTGACCGCCATGATGATTTCTCGGGGACTATGAAACGATACAAGAAAAAAAGCTTTGATTGGTACAATAAAGTAATTGAAACAAACGGCGAGTATTTATTTCAATGATGACTAAAAAGGGCTTGTGCTTAAAATTTTAGTGACGTGAAGATGAGGTTAAATCTGTGGTCTTTTTGTGGTTTAGAGCATTTGAATAAAGTGTTGCCTCACGCAGCTTCGTTTTTTGTTACAATAAGTGTGAGACTATAAATGGAAGGGTTGAATTGTGTGCTGATTAAATTGCTCGAACCACTTAGAGTGCCGAATGAATTGATTGAAGAATTGGCCCAGCCAATTAAAGAACGAGGGCATGAGTTTGTTTATTATGAGGAGAAAACGACCGATGCCAAGGAGTTGGCTGAACGCAGCAAAGATGCGGATGTGGTCATGATCGCCAACAATCCATACCCTGCAGAAGCCATCGAGCAGGCGGATCAGTTGAAATTCATCAACGTGGCATTCACTGGAGTTGACCATGTGGACGGGGAAGCTGCGAAAGAAAAAGGCGTGAAAATCGCCAACGCAGCTGGGTATTCCGATCAGTCCGTGGCTGAATTGGTCATCGGACTGACACTGGATGTGTACCGCTCGATTTCACAAGGCAATGCGGATATCCGGAAAGAAGACTTCCCAGGCATGATTCAAGGAAGAGAAATTAAAGGCAAAACGGTCGGCATCATCGGGACAGGAAATATCGGGATGCAGACTGCTCGTTTGTTCAAAGCCTTTGGCGCCAACTTGATCGGCTACAATAATTCTGAGAAAGAAGAAGCGAAAGAACTGGGACTGGAGTACGTGTCGTTGGACGAATTGCTGAAAACCAGTGACATTGTGACGGTTCACTTGCCGCTGAATGAAGAAACGGAAGGCTTTTTGTCGAAAGAGAAGCTGAGTTTGATGAAAGAGTCTGCCGTGTTGATCAACTGCGCACGCGGACCGATTATTGACAACGACGGCTTGGCAGAGTTGTTGAATGAAGGCAAAATTGCAGGCGCTGGTCTGGATGTGTTCGATATGGAACCGCCGATTCCTTCAGATTATCCGATTCTGCAGGCAAAAAATGCCGTGTTGACTCCGCACGTGGCATATTTGACGGACGAAGCGATGGTAGAACGGGCGAAAATTGCCTTCGACAATACATTGGCGTTCCTGGAGGGGAACCCGCAAAATATTGTGCAAGAATAAGGAAATACAGTAAGAGGTCGGGCGATATGCCCGACCTCTTTTGCGTCTGTCGATTTCTATTAATGAAGTGAGCGTAAATTTATCCCTCACTCCATTAATAGAATAGCCTAATCAATAGAGCAGAGCCAAAAAAATACCCCAGATCATGAATTGAAGGGTCCAATTGATGGAGTAAGCCGAAACTTCAACGCCACTTCATGAATTGGATCTTTTCTGGCCGCTCATCTGGCTGCCTCATCTTCAATTACATATCCGAATAGTACAATTTGTATTCAATATCTTGCGGGTAGTTGCCGAATTCCTTACCGAAAATGGTGAGCCCGCCGACATGGTCGGCGTGTTTGTCCACTTCAAAGCGGATTTTGGTGAGGGTCTTGTCAAAATTGATATGACTTAAGTTGATGTCTGAAATGGGTTCGCCGTCTACCAATGTTTCATACGGCGTCACTCTCAAGGTGCGGAACAACCCGTACTGACTGTTTTGCCGCGGCCACCATTGAGGAGTCAGTTTCCCTCTGACATCAGAGAAGTTTCCTGGAACCGTCCATGTCCCCACATGCGTATCATTGATGTAAAACGATATGTCAGACGGCCAGTTGTGGCTGTGCTGCCACTATCCGGACACACCTTACGGGATGGAGCGGGTGGCATTGTATGAAATAGAGGCGGCCGGGAGAGACGATACAGCTTTCCGAGTGAGTGTGCTGAATCTTTAATGCTGTATATACTAAGCAATGAGGAGGCTGGGACAAAAGCCACTAAATAAAAACGACGAGAAATTAGATTAACTAATTTTCTCGTCGTTTTTGCTATATATAATTAGGCATACAAAAAGCACCCTGATATAATATTAGTAACGACACTAAACATTAAAGGGGTGCTTTTTATGTACGTACAATATAACATGAATCAAACTTCACTTCCATTAGAATTATCTACTTGTATTGATCCCAACCATATTGTTTTTTCTATCTATAACTTTGTCGATTCATTAGACGATCATTACTTTAAAATTTTTGAGACTCAGGACGGTCGTCCTGCCTATCACCCAAAACCACTCATCA
>NZ_AUCD01000001.1 GCF_000429585.1 Atopococcus tabaci DSM 17538 | reverse complement strand
GTGGATTTTCAGCCAAAGGGGCTGGAAACTTAGCTTCCATTATTTCAGCTCGTAAAAACGGAACGCTTTTAGAAGCTTTGAGAGCGGAACTACCTGCATTTGAACAAACCATTGTCCCTGAATTTAAAGGGGCTGTTAGAGCTGTTTTGAAAAAGATTCATCGTCCTTCTATAGGGGTTAAAATAGGTGAAATAGCTAATTATAGTTCCACATCAAGTCCAATGGGACAACTGAAGAAAATGTTTGGGTAATGAAACACACAGAATGAGCCATTTTAATATTAAAATTGAAGAGTTACCATCTCTAGAGAAAAGTTTCCGCCAAAGTATTGACACATACGATTAATGGTTGTTGGTTTACTTTGCAATTAAAGTTTGATAAGGTGTGTATTGGAACAATTAAAAATTTCATGAATGGATGAGGTGCAAAAATCATCAGTACTTTGACAGTCAACAAGCTGCAAACTTTGTCAAAGGAAAGGGAGATTTGCCGAAACATGTATCATTTGCAGATGATACATCGTTGGATTGCGTATGAATAATGCGTAGTCTGTCATTGTCTTACAGATAATGGAGTGCTTCCACTTGTAAATAAGCTAATTATAGACAAGTCGGTGAGCCGGGCTTGTCTATTTTTGTATGCACCTCATTGAAAGGGTTGATTTCTGATGAACAGGCGTGTCTTGAAATTCGGCGGATCCAGTGTGGCGGATTTAGAGAAAATTCGGCGCATCGCCGACTACATCAAATCTCGCGTAGCGCAAAAGGAACAGTTGGTCGTGGTTGTGAGCGCAATGGGAAAAACAACGGATGACCTTTTGAAAAAAGCGAACCAGATTACGGAACATCCAAACGAAAAAGACTTGGCGTTGCTCCTGACAACAGGTGAACAACAAACCATCTCCTATCTATCCATCACGTTGAATGATCTTCAAGTGAAATCCCACCCGTTAACCGGCTATCAAGCGGGTATCGAAACCGTCGGCCATCACTTGAACAGCAAAATCTCTAAAGTAAATACTGAATTCATCGATGAATTATTCGAGACAAATGAAGTATTGATTTTGGCAGGTTTTCAAGGGTTCAATTCCCAAGGAGAAATGACCACTCTTGGCCGCGGCGGTTCCGACACCACTGCTGTGGCACTTGCGGCATCGCTTGGCTGTCCTTGTGAAATTTATACAGATGTGGCCGGCGTGTACAGCACCGATCCTCGTATCTTTTCTGAGGCCTCTCTCCTTCCCTATGTCTCTTATGAAGAAATGATGGAAATGAGTGCCTTAGGTGCAGGTGTTTTAACTTCAAGGAGTATGGAAATAGCATATAATTACAATATACCTGTTTATTTAGGAAAAACCTTGTCGACGGAGAAAGGAACATGGATTATGGCGCAAAAAGAAATGTTGGAGAAAAAAGCGGTTACGGGAGTGGCTTTGGATAAAGATATGGTTCACGTTACGCTCAATTATCCAGAATACGATACCGAATTGATGAATCGGCTGTTTCTTCATTTAGAGGAAAATGAAATCAACGTGGACATGATCTCTCAAATCATCAACAATGAAGGGTTGCAGTTGTCATTTACGGTTACCAATACCGAAGAACACAAGATAAAAGAGCTCTGCGCGGTACTGAAAGAAAAGTACCCAAATCTTTATTTCGAGTCCGAACAAGGTTTCGTCAAAGTATCGGTTATCGGTGCAGGTATGCGTGATATGACTGGAGTGGCTTCAAAAGTATTCCGTACACTCATCGAAGCAGACATTCCCTTCTACCAAGTCACCACTTCTGAAATCAGCATCTCATATGCCATTGATGAGGAAAATGGCGAAAAAGCTGTAACCACCCTGTGTAAAACATTTAATTTATAATATTACGGAGGTAAGTAAATGACTAAATTAGCTGTAGTCGGAGCAACCGGCCTTGTCGGTCAGAACATGTTGGAGCTGTTGGAAAAGAAAAACATCCCTTTTGATGAGTTGGTGTTGTTTTCTTCCGAACGTTCTGCTGGAAAAGAAGTTGAAGTAAAAGGTAAAACATACATCGTTGAAGAATTGACCGAGGAAAAAGCCGCCCAATCGTTTGATTACATATTGATGTCTGCAGGCAGCGGCATCAGTTCCGCCTTCTCCCCTATTTTCGAACAACACGGCGCAGTAGTCATCGACAATTCAAATGCGTTTCGTATGGATCCGGAAATCGATTTGGTTGTCCCTGAAGTCAACCAGCCGTCCTTTAAACGAGGCATCATCGCCAACCCTAACTGCTCCACCACGCAGGCTGTGGGACCGTTGAACATTCTGGAGCAGGCATTTGGAATTGAACGTGTGGCCTACACCACTTATCAATCGGTCTCCGGGTCAGGCGTTAAAGGCATTGAAGACTTGAAACGCGGCGAGCGTGGAGAAAAACCTGTCAACTACCCGTATCCTATTTACAATAACGTCATCCCGCATATAGATGTGTTCTTGGAAGACGGGTATACGAAAGAGGAACAAAAAATGGTTTTGGAAACTCGGAAAATCTTAAACAAACCAGATTTGAAAGTAACCGCCACTTGTGTCCGCGTACCCGTGGAAAACTCCCATGCGGTGGCCATCAATGTGACGCTTAATAAAGAAGCTTCAGTAAAAGAAATTCAAGAATTGTTTGAAAAAAGCCCGTATGTGGTATTGCAGGACGACCCGCAGAACAACGTCTACCCGATGCCGCTTACCGCTGCTGGAAAAGAGGAAATTTTCGTCGGCCGCATCCGCCAAGACGACACACTGCCAAACAGCTTCCATCTATGGGTAACAAGCGACAACTTGCTGAAAGGTGCAGCTTTAAATACGGTTCAAATCTTAGAACAAGTACTAAAAATCAAACAGAAATGAGGATTTTACTATGTCCCACTTATTCAAAGGTATCGGCGTTGCCGTAACCGCTCCTTTCCAACAAGGTGCAGTTGATTACGAAGCTTTCCGCAATCACTTGAAATTCTTGATCGAACAAGGTTCCCACAGTTTGGTAGTGAACGGAACCACAGGAGAGTCATCCACCCTGACAGACGAAGAGAAAACAGAATTGTTAAAAATTGCGGTAAAAACGGCCGACGGAAAGATTCCTGTCATTGCCGGAACCGGATCAAATAACACAGCCCACTCCATCGCAGCATCCAAAGAAGCGGAAGGTTTAGGCGTGGATGGTTTGCTGTTGATCACTCCGTACTACAATAAAACAAGTCAGAAAGGGCTGATTGCGCATTTCACTGCTATTGCAGATGAAACCAACCTACCTATCATCCTCTATAACGTACCGGCCCGTACCGGCATGACCATCGCTCCCGAAACCGTTGCGGAATTAAGTAAGCACCCGCGGATCGTTGGGTTGAAAGACGCGACTGGTGATATGAACTACTTGTCTCAAGTAAAATTGTTGACGGATGACTCTTTTGCGATGTACAGCGGAAATGATGATTCCTTCCTTCCATTCATGTCACTTGGCGGAGACGGCATCATTTCTGTAGCCGCAAACGCGCTTCCGAAAGAATATGTGGAACTGTATGAAGCCAGCCTGACGAACGTAACCAAAGCACAAAAACTGCACTACCATCTTTACCCTCTTGTGGATGCATTGAGTATGGATGTGAACCCAATTCCAATCAAAGTTCTTACTTCTCATCTTGGATACGGGACCTATGAACTGCGTCTGCCTTTGGTTCCGTTAGAAGATAGCAAACAACAACAGTTGATTGATGCCTTCAATCACGTACGGGGAGGAAATTAGTCAATATGAATATTTTATTATCTGGTTATGGAGCAATGAACCAACGCGTTGCGGCTCTCGCTGAGAAAAAGGGGTATACGATTGTTGGTGTATTGATGAAGGAAGGAATGGGATCGGCTCCCTACCCTCTCTACCATTCTTTTGAGGATCTTCCGGATGCGGATGTTGTCATTGATTTCTCTCATCCCTCCTGGACAAAAGAAATGCTGCAATCTTCTCTCTCTCTTCCGCTGGTCATCGCCACAACGGGGGATAAAGAAGAAATGGAAGCATTGATGAATAAAAAAGCACAGACGCAGCCGGTCTTTTTCAGCGCGAATATGAGTTATGGGGTTCACGTCTTGACAGAATTGGTCCGGTTCGCCACCCCGCTTCTTTCTTCTTTTGACATTGAACTCGTTGAGAGCCACCACAATCAAAAAGTGGATGCGCCAAGCGGGACATTGAATAAGCTGTTAGATGCGGTTTTGGAGAAACGTCAAGACAACCACCCGGTTTATGACCGCCATGAGAAACATGAAAAAAGAGACCAAAACGAAATCGGTGTCCATGCCATCCGCGGAGGGACCATCGTCGGAAAACACGAAGTCCTTTATGCAGGACACGACGAAACCATCTCCATCATCCATGAAGCTCAATCAAAAGATATTTTTGCCAACGGTGCTTTAGATGTGGCGGAAAAACTGGTGAACCAACCAAACGGGTATTATACCTTTGAATCATTTGACAACAATTAAGAAGAAACGAGGCATACGATGGATTTAACTTACAATGAACACAATCAATTAGCACTCCAAGACATCCCGTTGACGGAACTGCAAGAAACTTACGGCACGCCTTTGTTTGTTTATGACGAAAACCACATAAGAAACCAATGCCGTCGCTTCCATCAGTCGCTCAAAAACAGCGGTGTCGAGTACACGGTTTCCTATGCCAGCAAAGCGTTCAGTTCCATCCAGCTGTTCCGAATCATGAACGAAGAAAACATGGGACTCGATGTCGTCAGTGACGGTGAACTGTATACCGCATTGAAAGCAGGATTCCCTGCCGAACACATCCACTTCCATGGGAACAACAAAACCAATGAAGAGATCCGCTACGCTTTAGAAGCCGGCATCGGGTTGTTCGTCGTTGACTCCTTGAGCGAAGTGGACCGAATTGACGCTTTGGCAAATGGGCCTGTGGATGTCCTGTTGCGTGTGAACCCAGGTGTGGAGGCTCACACTCACGAATTCATCCAAACCGGTCAGGAAGACTCCAAGTTCGGTTTAAGCCTCCTCCATGGATTGGCGTTGAAAGGCATCCGTAAAATAGAAGCTTCTCGGCATCTGAACTTGAAAGGCATTCACTTCCATATCGGTTCGCAAATTTTTGGCACCGAAGGCACGACCGCCACGATTAAAAAAGTCATTCACTGGCTGAACGACCATGACATCCACATCGAGAAACTCAATATCGGCGGCGGGTTCAGCATCCAGTATACCGATGAAGACGTGCGCTACCCGATTGAAGATGCAATCAAAGAAATCACCGATACATTGCGCTCTGTATGTGAAGAAGTTGATTACCCTCTTCCTGAGTTGATGATGGAACCAGGAAGAGCGATCGTGGGAGAAGCCGGCATCACGTTGTACACAGTGGGAACGATCAAAGATATTCCAAATACCAATACCTACGTTTCCATAGATGGTGGGATGAGCGACAATATCCGCACTTCCTTGTATGACGCCAAGTATACTGTGAAGTTGGCTAACCGGCGCACAGAGGATCAGTTGATCCGCACAACCATCGCTGGAAAATTATGTGAGTCCGGAGACATCATCGCAAAAGACATCTCTCTTCCGCATGTGGAAGCAGGCGATTTATTGTGTGTATTGGCAACAGGAGCGTATCATTACTCCATGGCCAGCAACTACAATCAAATGCGCAAGCCGGCTGTTGTTTTCGTAAAAGACGGGCAGCATCGTCTGGTCATCAAGCGGCAATCGTTTGAAGATCTGGTTGCCAATGACGTGATGTAAGAACGCACTCGCATATCGCTAACGCAAAGACAAAAAAAGACCTTCGTCCGAGTACCGGCGAAGGTCTTTTTTCTGGTTTTATTCGTATTTTTCCAATACTTCTGTCAAGTTGGGAACCACTTGTTTTTTACGGGAAACCACACCTGAAAGTGGGAGTTGACTGTCGGTAATTTCTTTTCCGAATGCTTCTTCCACCGCTTTGATTGGGTTGCCAGAAACCAACGCTTCTGAGTTGCTTTCCAAGATGTTGGTAATCAGCAACACATACAAGTCGTATTTGTTTTCCAAGCAAAGGCGTTCCATCTCTTTCACCAATTCTGCTTTTCTGGAAAGAACGTCGTTGACATCCACTACGTTGACTTGACCGATACGAACGGATTTGCTGCCCATAGGGAATGTTTTGGCGTCGCCCTCGAGCAACTCTTCTGCAGTTTTGTCGCCTGTGTTGGTTCCGGCTTTCAACATGTCCAAGCCATAGCTTTCCAAATCTACTTCTGCAATCTCAGCCAGTTCTTTTGCCGCTTTGATGTCTTGTTCCGTGCAGGTAGGGGATTTGAACAACAAGCTGTCAGAAATAATCGCTGACAGCATCAACCCGGCGATGTCTTTCGGAATGTCCACTTGGTTTTCTTTGAACATTTTCAAAATAATCGTGTTGGTGCATCCCACTGGTTCTGCGCGGTAGTGCAGCGGATCAGCTGTGTGGAAGTTGGCGATCCGGTGATGGTCCACAACCGAAAGAACCGTAACTTCTTCAATGTCGGAAACACTTTGTTGGAATTCGTTGTGATCCACCAGCATCACTTGTTCGGCTTCATTAGCGGCTGTTTCAATCACGCGGGGAGCTTGTGTATTGAAGTAATCCAACGCATAGGCCGTTTCTTCTCCAACCTCTCCTAGAGCAACTGCCTCGGCATCCACTCCTAATTGTTGTTGCAAATATGCATAAGAAATCGCTGAGGTGACAGCATCTGTATCTGGATTTTTATGACCAAAGACGAGCACTTTTCCCATAAAAGATTCTCCTTTTGTATTCGAATAAGTTCAGCTGATCCTCGCCCTTTCTCCAGCATCCGCTTTTCACATATATGTATCGACTAAAGAACAACTCTCTATCTGTTCTGACAGATACTGTTTAAACGAATGGAAGAAAACGTCAATGCGGGGAATAAGCAGCTTATCTTTACGATATACGAAAGCTTGCTGAAATTCAATCGGTTCCTTAAAAGAAACAGCATTCTTTTTGAATTTCGGCCGGTTATTTTCGATAAACGTTCTGGGCAGTACGGTGCAATAACCGGATGCCGCACTAAACCGAAGCAATTGATCGGCTGTAGAGAGGTGCACAGCTGCACGTGGAAAATCCAACATATTTTTCGAGAATGCTTCTTTCAAGGCATAATGCACGTAACAAGTTTCCGGAAACAAAGCCAACGTGTCCCATCCGATTTCACACAACGACACGGCACCCGTTTCATCTAAATTTCTCTGCGGATCCACATAAAGCAACTCATCGGTCAGTAGAGGGTACGAATCATACGCTGCCCAGCTTTGGATGATGGAATCCGGAAGGTACATCACGGCCAAATCGATGCAGTCATGCTCCAACTGGTGCCACATCTCTTTTCTGTTCAACGTATGCACCGTCAGAGTCACGCCGGGATGTTCTCTGTGATACCGGGTGATGAACTCGATGAGAAGTGTATCATCAAGGGAAGGCAGTACACCTATTTGGATGTGTCCTTGGGCAGCGTGGGAGGTTTTCTGGATTTCTTCAGAGGCACGGTCAATGATGTTATAAATTCCATGAGTCATGCGTAAAACGGTCTTTCCGGTTTGTGTGAGATGCAGTTTTTTCCCGGAACTGTAAAACACGGGCGAACCGGTCTGCCGCTCCAATTTCTTTATCTGCTGGGTCAAAGCCGGCTGTGTGATGCCCAGTTTTTCTGCTGCCCTTGTGTAATTCATCGTTTCTACTAAAACGAGAAAGTAATCCAATGTCCGGTTTGTAAACATGTTGTTTTTTACGTCTGTCATTTTTCTCTTCCTTCCGCTAAAAAAACCAAAAAAGCAATGAGGAGTGCCTTTTTGGTTTCATGCTTCATTGTTCTTTATATTTCACATATTTTTCTGTCTGCAAAATTCGGTTGGCGTTATCCACCCGTTCTTTTGTCGGCGGATTAATGTCTTTTAATTTATATGGAATTCCCATGGCTTCGTATTTGTAGACGCCTAATTTATGGTACGGAAGCACTTCGACTTTATGCACACTTTTCAATTGTTCAATAAAGTGGTTCAACCGCATCAAATAGTCATCGTAATCCGATCGTTCCGGCACCAACACATGACGCACCCACATCGGAATATCTTTGGAGGATAAGTATTCCGCCATATCCAAGATGCTTTTGTTGGAATGCATGGTATATTTCTTATGGATTTCGTCATCGATGTGTTTCAAATCCATCAATACCAAATCCGTGTACTCCATCAATTCTTCGAAGCGGCCGAAGAAGGGTTGGTCGTAAGTAAATGGCTGGCCGCACGTATCCAAAGCCGTATGGACACCCTCTGCTTTCGCCAGTTTGAAAAGCTCAATTAAAAAATCAATATGCAGCAGCGGTTCACCCCCGCTGATCGTGATGCCTCCGTTGGTTCCCCAGTACTCTCTATAATCTAATGCTTCTTCCAATAATTCTTCCGGTGTATAGGGAGTGCCGCCTCCCATATTCCATGTATCGGGATTGTGGCAAAATTCACACCGCATCCGGCATCCCTGCATAAACGCTACAAAGCGGATGCCCGGTCCATCGACAGATCCAAAGCTTTCTGTGGAATGGACGTACCCTATTGTTTGATCGGTCATTGGTCATTCTCCTTTACGCAGTGTCCTGACTGCTTTCATTTCTTATGAAAAGAAAAAACAGATGCATTTCTTCCTTTCATAAGAAGCAGAAAGACGGAGGAGATCCGTCTTCTGCCTGTGATTTGGAGGAAAGCATGCTGTCTGCAAATCGAGGTTGTTTCTGCTTTTACATGCTTTCATGGAAGGTACGGTTGATGACGTCCATCTGTTGTTCTCTTGTCAGCTTAATGAAGTTGACCGCGTAACCGGACACCCGAATCGTCAACTGCGGGTATTCTTCCGGATGTTCCATCGCATCCACTAACATGTCCCGGTTCAACGCGTTCACGTTGAGATGATGGCCGCCTTTTTTGACATAGCCATCCAACATATTGGCCAAGTTCTGTTTTTGAACCTCTTCGTCTTTCCCAAGCGCTTTTGGCACAATGGAGAATGTATTTGAAATTCCATCCAGCGAATACGCATATGGAAGTTTCGCCACCGAATTCAAACTGGCCAGAGCACCATGTGTGTCTCTTCCATGCAGCGGGTTTGCTCCCGGGGCAAACGGGATTCCCTCCCGTCGTCCATCCGGTGTATTTCCGGTTTTCTTCCCGTATACCACGTTTGATGTGATGGTCAAAATAGACGTGGTATGGAGCGCGTTCCGATAAGTTGGGTTTTTCTTCACTTTTGTCATAAAGGTTTTCAACAAGTTGACCGCAATGTCGTCAACACGGTTGTCGTTGTTCCCGTATTTAGGATAATCGCCCTCAATCTCGTAATCCACTGCCAAACCTGTTTCGTCACGAATCACTTTCACTTTCGCGTGTTTGATAGCGGACAAAGAGTCAACGGCGACTGAGAATCCGGCTATACCGGTTGCCATTGTCCGTTTCACTTCTGTATCGTGGAGCGCCATCTCAATGCTTTCGTAACTGTATTTATCGTGCATGTAATGGATGATATTCAATGTGTTGATGTAGAGGGAAGCGAGCCACTCCAAAATATTGTTGTATTTTTCGATCACTTCATCGTAATCCAAATATTCAGAAGTGATTGGCTGGTACTTCGGAGCCACTTGGGCTTTAGACTTTTCATCTACGCCGCCGTTAATGGCATACAACAGAGCTTTCGCCAAGTTGGCCCGTGCACCGAAGAACTGCATTTGTTTTCCGATGGCCATCGCAGACACACAGCAGGCGATTCCGTAATCATCTCCCCATTCCGGACGCATGATGTCGTCGTTTTCGTATTGAATGGCGCTTGTTTCGATCGACATTTTTGCACAATAACGTTTGAAGTTAGCGGGCAATTGAGTGGACCACAAAACGGTCAAGTTCGGCTCCGGCGCCGGCCCCAAGTTGGACAATGTATGGAGGAAGCGGAAACTGTTTTTGGTGACCATATGGCGTCCATCAAGGCCGACTCCGCCGATACTTTCTGTGACCCAAGTCGGATCCCCTGAAAACAATTCGTTGTACTCCGGTGTCCGTGCGAATTTCACCAAGCGCAGCTTCATCACAAAGTGATCGACAATTTCTTGTGCCTCTTCTTCCGTTAATACACCCTTTTTCAAATCACGTTCGATATAAATATCCAGAAAAGTCGAGGTGCGTCCCAGCGACATAGCGGCTCCGTTTTGTTGTTTGATTGCAGCCAAGTAACCTAAGTAGAGCCATTGGAACGCTTCTTTCGCGTTTTTAGTCGGTTTTGAAATATCAAACCCGTAAATTTGGCCCAGTTCTTTTAATTCATTTAAAGCCACCAGTTGGTCACTCAACTCTTCGCGGGCGCGAATCACTTCTTCATTCATGACCCCGCTGTCAGTATTGTCCTTGTCGTGGATTTTTTCTTTGATCAGGTAGTCCACCCCGTAAAGAGCCACACGACGGTAGTCCCCGATGATGCGTCCACGGCCGTATGCATCCGGCAGCCCCGTAATGACCCCGCTGCGACGTGCGGCGCGCATTTCGGGCGTATAAGCGTCAAATACCCCTTGGTTGTGCGTCTTTCTGTACTCACGGAAGATGTGTGAGACTTCCGGGTCGATTTCATATCCGTATGATTCCGCAGACAATTCGCTCATTCGGATTCCGCCAAATGGCTGCAAGGAACGTTTGAACGGCTGATCTGTCTGGAATCCGACGACTTGTTCTTTTTCTTTATTCAGATAACCTGGACCGTGTGAAGTGATGGTAGAAACCACTTTGGTGTCCATGTCCAACACACCACCGGCTTTGTACTCCTGGCTATTCAACTCCATCACTTGGTCCCATAACTCTTTTGTCTCTTGAGTCGGTCCTTCAAGGAACGTTTCGTCCCCTTCATAAGGGGTGTAATTGTGTTGGATGAAATCTCGGACATCAATTTCAGATTTCCATACTTTCCCTTTAAACCCACTCCAAGCTTCTTCAAATACGTTTAAACTTTTTACTTCCTCCATTTCTGACGCCTCCTCATATGCTATGTAAGCTGAACAGCTTCAACATGTTCAATATAACACATGGAGATAAGTCGGACAAGCTCAATTTATCACTTTTAAATAGAAGTGTTTTCCCTGTATTTTTTGCATAAAGTAGAATTTTGGTTAAAATTTGTGAAATCGTATTCTTTCAGTTTGTGAATGTTGTACTAACAAAAACTTTTTACACCTAAGAACAAGTGACACCAAAAAAGCACCAGGCGATGTATGCTCTCGCCTGGTGCTTTCATTCACTATTCTTTTGTATCGATTTTTACGATATCGTCCCGCTTCATCATCACGGGTGTGCCATCTGTATTTTCATCAAGGATAAACGATCCGTTATTGTAGCGATCGACTGGGGAGTAACGCCCTTCATCCAAAAGGAAACTTTCGCCTTTATCAGTAATCAAGGTCCGCTGCTCTCCCTCCTCTACTTTTTCAATCAAGGCCACTCGATGCGGCTTGGCTTTCAAATCACGCAGCACCAGCAGCCCTCTTTGTGCTCGTGCCATAACGTCAAATTCCGACAAGTCCATTTTCTTGACTGCGCCTCTTTGAGTGACAATCAAGATATGCGTGCGGTTCTCGTCCGGATCGATGAGCGTTCCGCCCACAATCCAATCGTCTTCTTTCAAGTTCATCGACTTGACGCCGGCTGCTTTCGCCCCGACAATCGGAACTTCTTTCAGTGAGTAGCGCAGGCCGTACCCTCCGTGACTGACTAAGAAGACGTCTTGTTTATCGGTAGCGTCCGTATAGTACACGGCTACTACTTCATCGCTGGATGTCTTCAACTTCATGCCCACCGAACTTTTCTTGCGATACGTCCGTTTAGGTTGGAACTCCGCCAGCGCCGTTTGTTTGATGAATCCTTCTTTTGAGAACAACACAAACGTGGCTTCTTCCGTAAAGTCTTTCAATCCAAACGCCGCAATAATCTGTTCTTCTTTTTCCAGGGAAATGGTCTGTGACAGGTGCTGCCCCAAGTCTTTCCAACGGAAGTCCGGCAATTCATAAACCGGCCGATTGATGAAGTTTCCTTTGTTCGTAAACAAAACCACTTGATCCAGCGTGGATAATTGTTGAACCAGTACAGGGTGGTCTCCTTCTTTCAAACCGATTTCCTCTGGCAAGGATGCGCCGTACGAACGCGGACTTGTCCGCTTCACGTACCCATCCCGTGTCACAGAAACGATCACGTCTTCTTCCGCTATCAACACTTCTGTTTCGACCTTCAGTTCCTCAATTTTTTCTTCAATCTCTGTCAAGCGTGGGGTGGCGTAAGCTTTTTTCGTCTCCCGCATCTCTTTGATGATCTCTTGGTCCCGTTTCTTCGGATCTGCCAAGATGGCGCTGAGAGTTGCAATCTGCTTGTCCAATTCATCGGCTTCTTTTTGAAGCTGGGTGATGTCCGTATTGGATAAACGGTACAACTGCAAGGACACAATCGCTTCTGCTTGCGCTTCGGTGAAACCAAACTGCGCCTCGATGTTCCGTTTGGCATCTTGTTTGTTCTTGCTTTGACGAATCGCCGCAATCACATCATCCAAAATCGAGACTGCTTTGATCAATCCGTCTACGATGTGTTTGCGGTTTTGCGCTTTGCGGAGGTCAAATTCGGTCCGACGGGTAACAATCGTGCGGCGGTGCTCCAAGTAAGCACTCAAAATTTGTTTCAACCCCACCTGCTGCGGACGTTTTTCGTCAATCGCAACCATGTTCAAGTTATAAGAAATCTGCAAGTCCGTGTTCTTCAACAGATAGGTCAAAATGCCTTCCGCATTGGCTTCTTTTTTCAATTCCACCACAATGCGAAGGCCGTCCCGGTCCGTTTCATCCCGAACTTCCGAGATGCCGTCAATTCTCTTGTTGTATTTGATGTCATCAATTTTCCGTACGATGTTTGCTTTATTCACTTCGTATGGAATTTCAGTGACCACAATCTGTTGACGGCCGCCGCGAATGTCTTCAATCATGGTCTTAGACCGCACCACAATTTTACCTTTCCCTGTTTCATACGCTTTTTGCAGCCCTTTTTCCCCTTGAACGATGCCGCCGGTAGGAAAATCCGGCCCTTTGATGAAACTCATCAATTTCTTTGTATCGGTTCCGGGATGTTTAATCAGATAGATGGCTGCATCGATGACTTCTCCTAAGTTGTGCGGCGGAATGTCCGTTGCATATCCTGCTGAGATTCCGGTCGCTCCATTTACCAGCAGGTTCGGGAAACGAGCGGGCATCACCGTCGGTTCATGCGTGGTGTCATCAAAGTTGAGAACCCATTCCACTGTTTCTTTTTCCAAGTCCTGGGTCATCTCACCCGCGATTTTAGACATACGTGCTTCCGTATACCGCATCGCTGCCGGTGGGTCCCCGTCCATACTTCCGTTGTTTCCGTGCATCTCAATCAACGGTTCCCGCATCTTCCATTCCTGACTTAACCGGACCATGGCATCGTACACGCTGGTGTCTCCGTGAGGGTGGTAATTCCCGATCACGTTTCCGACGGTTTTCGCCGATTTGCGAAAGCCTTTTTCGTGTGTATTGCCTTCCACCGACATGGAATAAAGAATGCGTCGTTGAACAGGCTTTAATCCGTCCCGGATGTCTGGGATGGCCCGTTCCTGGATGATGTACCTGGAGTACCGTCCGAAACGGTCTCCCATTACTTCATCTAATGATAATTCTTGTATTTCATCTCTCTTCGGCATTCGCTGCTTCTTCCTCTCGTTCCGAAAATTCAGGCTGATCGTCCAGCATTTGGTCGTTTTCCAAAATGCTTCCGCCTTCTTCCATCGTGAATTCAACATGGGATTCGATCCATTTCCGTCTCGGTTCCACTTTGTTGCCCATCAAGACGGACACTCGTTTTTCTGCTTTGGCCAAGTCGTCGATGCGGACACGGATCAACGTACGGGTTTCCGGGTTCATGGTGGTTTCCCATAGCTGATCGGCGTTCATTTCCCCGAGACCTTTGTAGCGCTGCAGGATGTAGTTTTTCCCCATGTTCTTTGTGACGTCTTCCAATTCCTCATCGGTCCAAGCGTATTCGATTTGTTCTTTTTTGCCTCTTCCTTTGGATACTTTGTACAATGGCGGGAGCGCCAAATAGACTTTTCCGGCTTCCACCAATGGTTTCATGTACCGGTAAAAGAAAGTCAACAACAATACTTGGATGTGGGCACCGTCTGTATCGGCATCCGTCATGATGATCACTTTGTCGTAGTTGCAGTCTTTCAAATCAAACTCCGGGCCTACTCCAGCCCCGATGGTGTAAATCATCGTGTTGATTTCTTCGTTTTTCAAAATGTCGTTCATGCTTGCCCGTTCCGTATTGATAACTTTACCCCTCAACGGAAGGATCGCTTGGAACTTCCGGTCTCTCCCTTGCTTGGCTGAGCCGCCGGCAGAATCCCCCTCTACCAAGAACAGTTCATTCTTCTTAGGGTTTTTCCCTTGTGCCGGAGTCAACTTGCCGGACAAAAGTGTTTCTCTGCGCTTGTTCTTCTTACCGTTCCGGCTTTCTTCTTTCGCTTTCCGGGCCGCTTCCCGTGCTTCCCGCGCTTTGATCGCTTTGCGGACCAATTCTTGGCTCTTCTCGCCGTTTTCAGCCAACAAGATGCCAAACAGCTCAGAGACAACCGATTCGACCGCTGAACGTGCTTCAGTGGTCCCCAGTTTGCTTTTCGTCTGTCCTTCAAACTGCAGCAGGGCTTCTGGAATCCGGACAGAGAGGACGATGACGATTCCTTCCCTGACGTCGCTCCCTTCCAAGTTCTTGTCTTTTTCTTTCAACTGGCCGGATTGGCGCGCATATTCGTTGAATGTTTTGGTCAGTCCTGTTTTCAATCCCGCTTCATGGGTCCCGCCGTCACGGGTGCGGACGTTGTTGACAAAGGACAAGATGCTCTCTGAATAGCCGTCATTGTACTGCAGGGAACATTCCACTTCAATGCCGTTTGCTTTCCCTTCAAAATACGCAATGTCTGTCAGGGTGTCTTTGTTTTCATTCAAGTACTCGACGAATTCTTTGATGCCTTCTTCATAGAAGAATGTATCTTTTTCCTCGGTCCGTTCATCTTCAATCGTGATTTTGACACCTTTCAACAGAAAAGCTGATTCACGCAATCGTTCGCAGAGTGTTTCATACGAAAAATCGATGCTGGAAAAGATTTCTTCATCAGGAAGAAACCAGACAGAAGTCCCTCTTTTAGTTTTCGGAGCCGATTCCTTGACCAGTCCGTTGACCGGTTTTCCGCCGTTTTCAAACTGCTGCGTATATTTTGTTCCTTCACGGTACACGGTGACGCTCAAGTTCTTGGACAAGGCATTGACCACACTCGCCCCTACCCCGTGCAGACCGCCGGACGTTTTGTAGCCGCCCTGCTGGCCGAATTTTCCGCCTGCGTGCAGTACGGTAAAGATGACCTGGATGGTCGGGATACCTGAACTGTGCATACCAACCGGCATCCCTCTTCCGTTATCAGTGATGGTGATGCTGTTGTCTTTGTGGATGGTGACGTTGATTTCATCTCCGAACCCAGAAAGGATTTCGTCCACTGAGTTGTCTACAAGTTCATACACCAAATGGTGCAATCCCCGTGCATCGGTTGACCCGATATACATTCCTGGTCGTTTTCTTACTGCTTCCAAGCCTTCTAACACTTGGATGGAAGAATCATTGTATTCAAATTGTTGTTTCACTCAAACCAATCTCCTTATCTCGTATATCTGCGTCATTGAGCGTAAACTAAGAGTCTCCTGCTGTCAAGCTTCATTTTAAATAACATTCTCGCTCAAGCGCGTAAGGATACTGTACTATTTTACCATGAATCCTCAAAAAACGAAAATATGTTCGGCAAGAAAAATATTGGTGCGACGCCTTATTCCATGGTAAAATAGGGCTGCTTGATGCGAAAGGGGTAGAACAATGCAAGTGAAGCTGATCAGTATGTTTCTTCTTGCTTACTTGCTGGGGTCAACCCCAGCCGGTGTGTGGGTTGGAAAATTATTGTATAAAACAGACATTAGAGAACACGGAAGCGGCAATTCAGGCACCACGAATGCGTTCCGGGTCTTAGGTAAACAAGCTGGCATCATGGTGTTATTGGTGGATGTGTTGAAAGGGACGGCTGCTGGATTATTGCCGCTGCTGTTTAACGTGGACATCCATCCGATGATTATCGGTATAGCCGCTATCATTGGGCATGTATTCCCGATTTTTGCCAAATTCAAAGGTGGAAAAGCTGTGGCGACCAGTGCAGGAGTGGCGATTGCCTATAACCCTCTCTTTTTATTGGTGATGGTTGCGATTTTTTTGATTCTTCTGTATGTAGCCAGCATGGTAAGTTTTGCGAGTGTCACAACACTCATTCTGGCATTCTTTGCCTCTTTGTTTTTACAAGACTGGATATTCAGCACAATGGTCTTTATCATCATGGTATTGGTTGTCGTGCGGCACAAAGAGAATATCAAACGTATCCGTGAAGGAAAAGAAAACAAAGTTCCTTTTGGTTTAGGAGCAAAAGACAAACAGAAATAAAAAAACGTCTGGGCTGTCCCAGACGTTTTTTTATTTACCCAACTTCAATTTGATAGCTCGTTTGAAAAGTGCTCCCCGGTTCAAGAGACCGGATTCCCATCTTTTGGGACAGCTCCCCTGAAGCTTCTACCGTATCAGCCAGTCCGTGCCACGGTTCAATACATAAAAACGGAGCTTTTTTTGCCGGAGGAGTCCAAATCCCCACATATGGAAAACCGCTGAAAGAGACGCGGACAAAATGTTCATGCTGGTGTGAATGGATGGTCACTTCATTCTGACCTTCCATCCGGTAAATCAATGCGTCTTGGTCGAAAAGCGAATGCTTCAATTTCAACTCTTCGCTTACGCTATCGTCTATCCGGACCTTTTCTATATCCGCATATGGTCCGTTCAACGGAATTCTTTCTCTCTCTTCTTTTGGATTGACAGAAACAACATAGTCTTCAAAGGCGGTTTCTTTAGTCATTGGTACTTGAAAACCCGGATGGCCGCCGATGGAGAAGTACATGTCTTCATTGTTTACATTTTGCACTTCATAACCTACTTCAATGGCATTTTGACGTAAAGTGTACCGGATTCTCAATCGAAAATCATACGGGTAGTGTTCCTTCGTTTGAGAATCTGAAGTAAGCTGAAAGACCAAACGATCATCCTGTTGCTCGATCAGTTCAAATTCTTTGTCCCTGCCAAATCCATGCTGGGTCATTTCGTACTCTTTTCCATTTAACTGGTACTTATCTTCTTTCAGCTTCCCGACAATCGGGAACAAAACAGGAGCTGTTCTTCCCCAGTAAACCGGATCTCCCTGCCACATGTATTCTCTGTTTGTTTCTTTGTTCCGCAGACTTTTTAATTCCGCGCCCTTCGTCTCAATTTCCGCTTCTATCCATTCATTTTCAATTCGATGCCGCATGTTTCCACTCCTCTTTGTCTGTGCAGTTTGTTAAGAAAGAGATACAGAAAAGGAGCGACGCATTGCCGCTCCCTTTGGTCATTCGTTTCTTAAAGGATGTAACGGCTCAAGTCTTTGTCCGCTACAATGTGCCCAATTTTTTCATCCACGTATTGGCGCGTGATTTTCACTTCGCCCATCTGCATGTCTGGTGCTTCAAACAACAGATCTTCCAATAAACGCTCAAGAATCGTATGCAGACGGCGGGCTCCGATATTGTCGGTTTCCGCATTGACTTCATACGCGATTTCCGCGATGCGTTCCACTGCTTCGAAAGTAAAGATTACGTCGATGTTTTCTGTCCGCAGCAACTCTCTGTATTGTTTGACCAATGCATTATGCGGCTCCGTCAAAATCTTCAAGAAATCATCTTTCGTCAAATCATCCAGTTCCACACGAATCGGGAACCGCCCTTGTAATTCCGGGATCAAATCGCTCGGTTTGGACATATGGAAGGCTCCAGAACCGATGAAGAGAATGTGATCGGTATTGATTGTTCCATACTTCGTGCTGACAGTGGATCCCTCGACGATCGGCAGGATGTCACGTTGCACTCCTTCACGGGAAACTTGTCCGGAATTGTTGCCGTTTTTAGACGTGATTTTATCAATCTCATCGATGAAAATGATCCCCGAGTCTTGTGCCAGTTTGATGGCTTCAGCGTGCACATCTTCTTGGTTGACCAGTTTCTCGGCTTCTTCTTCTGTAAAGATTTCGATGGCTTCTTTCACGGTCACCGTGCGTTTGACTTTTTTCTGAGGGGTCAAAGCGCCCAATGTTTCGCTCAAATCGATGCCCATCTGTTCCAGCCCGGCGTTCATCGGACTTGGAGCGGATTTTTTCTTTTCCGTCACTTTGATGGTGACTTCTTTGTTGTCCAATACTCCGCGTCGGATTTGTTCTTTTAACTCATCCCGTTTGCTGGAAATTTGAGGCGTCACTTCTTCTTCCTCTTCTTCCGGTTCCGGTGCTAATTGGTTGGGATCGATGCCCATATTTTTGAACATGGAACCGAATGGGTTGTTGTCATACGGATTGCGTTCTTTTTTGATTCCGGGTGCCAAAGCTTTTGCCACCCGTTCAATCGCATGACGTTCCGCCTGCGGACGAACTCTATCGTACTGCTGGTTACGAACAAGCTGAACAGCTGCTTCAACCAAATCACGGACCATCGATTCCACATCGCGTCCGATATACCCCACTTCAGTAAACTTGGTGGCTTCCACTTTCACGAAAGGCGCTTTCACAATAGAAGCCAACCGGCGGGCGATTTCTGTTTTCCCTACCCCTGTGGCACCGATCATCAAAATGTTTTTTGGTGTAATCTCGCGTTGCATGTCATCATCCAGCTGCAAACGACGGTAACGGTTCCGCAGTGCGATGGCCACGGACCGTTTGGCATCGTGCTGGCCGATGATGTATTTGTCCAGTTCCTGGACGATCTCTCTTGGTGTCATATCATCTTTAATGTGCATATTCAGCTCACCTCTTATAATTCTTCCACTATGATGTTGTGGTTTGTAAAGACGCAGATATCAGCTGCGATTGTCAGCCCTTCTTTTGCGATTTCAGCAGCTGTTAAGTTCGTGGCGTGCTTCTTCAATGCCCGGGCAGCGGACAACGCGAAGTTTCCACCTGATCCGATGGCAAGGATTCCATCATCCGGCTGAATGACTTCTCCGTTCCCGGAAACCAGCAGCATGTCATTTTTGTCCATGACAATTAACAGCGCTTCAAGTTTTTGCATGACTTTATCTGAGCGCCATTCTTGTGCTAGCTCCACCGCTGCGCGCATCAAATTTCCTTTATATTGATTCAAATAGCCTTCAAATTTTTCTTCAAGAGTAAATGCATCCGCCACACTGCCGGCAAACCCGACCAATACTTCACCGTTGTAGATGCGGCGGACTTTCCGGGCGGTTCCTTTCATGATAACTTGTTCGCCCATTGTCACTTGACCGTCGCCGGCCATGGCCATTTTGCCTTCATGACGAATGCCTAATATTGTGGTTGCGTGAAATTCTGTCATACATTTTCCTCCGTTCGCCCTTGGAGCGTTTATGCCCGCGGGTGAAATTTCATATAATCAGCTTGTAAATGCTCTTTGGTGACGTGTGCATAAATTTGTGTGGAAGAAAGACTGGAATGTCCGAGGAGTTCTTGAACTGTCCGCATATCCGCCCCGTTGTCCAGCAAATGGGTCGCAAAGGTGTGTCGGAACATGTGCGGGTGAATGTTAGACGTCAAACTGCTTTTTTTAATCAGTTGTTTCAAAACGTATTGGACTCCGCCGGCCGTGATCGGATCTCCGTGGTGATTGACAAAGAAAAAATCGTGGTCTTTTTTGTAGCGTGTCATCAACGGGATGCGGCATTTTTCTATATACTCTTCCATCGCCGCTGCTGCATAATGGCCGAATGGGACATAACGTTCCTTGTTTCCTTTTCCCCGGACCAACAACACACTCATTTCCATGTCTATGTCGTCCAAACGGATATCCGTACATTCGCTGACACGTATCCCCGTTCCGTACAACACTTCCACTAGTGCTTCGTTGCGGTAATCCAGAGGTTTGTCTCCGCGAACCGCTTCAAACAAGTGGTTCATCTCTTCTGAGTAGAAAAAGTTCGGAAGACGGAATCCTTTTTTCTTCAAATTCAAGTAAGAAAACGGATTGTCTGCCACTTCTTCGTTTTTCACAAGAAATTGATAAAACGCACGCAGGCTAGAAATTTTTCTGGAAATGGAATTCCGACTGTATTCTTCATCGGTCAAGCGCCCCAGATAGATTCGTGCGTCTTGAAGCGTCACCGCTTTTAACGCCGGATTTCCTGTTTCTTCAAGGAACGCTCGAAAGGCTTGAATATCTTCCAAGTATGCTTTTTTCGTCAATTCTGAATAATGACGTTCATTGACCAAGTAGTCTTCAAACACCTGTACGAGTTGTTGATCATCCAAAAAAAATCCCTCCACTTCTGCACCAAATTAACTTTAGCACAGAGGCGGAGAGATTACAATCTGTCGCATTCATCGCTTATTCAATTGTTTTTATGATTGGGCCGCTTCTTGGTAATCGCAGTTGGAACACACCACTTGGGTGGATCCTTTCTTTCTTTTTTCCACCAGGAAGTGCTCGCACTTCGGACAATCTCTTCCTACAGGCTTGTCCCATGAAGTAAAATCGCAGTCCGGGTAACGGCTGCATCCGTAGAAGATGCGTTTTTTCTTCGATTTCCGTTCAACTACTTGTCCTTCCTTACATGTTGGACAAGTAACCCCGATTTCTTTGACAATCGCTTTGGAGTTGCGGCATTCAGGGAAGTTGCTGCATGCATAGAATTTTCCGTAACGGCCGATTTTAATGACCATCGGATTGCCGCAGACTTCGCAGTCAAATCCAGCCGGTTCATCTTTGATTTCAATTTCTTTAATGTTTTCTTCCGCATTTTCTACATCTTTCTTAAAGGATTGATAGAAGCTGTCAATGACAGAAATCCATTCTTTCTTCCCTTCTTCCACAGCATCCAGGTCTTTTTCCATTTCTGCCGTAAAGTTCACATCGACAATATTCGGGAAGAATTCTTTGATGAGGTTGTTGACGATATCGCCCAGTTCGGTTGGTTCAAACCGTTTGTTCTTCAAGGTGACGTAATACCTTCTTTGAATCGTATCCAATGTCGGCGCATACGTGGATGGACGGCCAACACCGTTTTCTTCAAGTGTACGAATCAACGTAGCTTCACTGTAACGGGCAGGCGGCTGCGTGAAGTGTTGGTTGGGTTCCAAGTCCACACGAGTCACTTTGTCCCCTTTTTCCATATCAGGCAACAAGTTTTCTTTTTCTTCTTTCCCGTCATCTCTGCCTTCAATGTATACTTTTTGGAAACCTTGGAATTTCACTTTCGAGCCATTCGCGCGGAAACGAACACCATTTTGTTCTAAATCAATGCGCATGGTGTCGTATACTGCCGGTGTCATTTGACTGGCGATAAAACGGGTCCAAATCAAATTGTACAGCTTGTACTGGTCTTTCGTTAAATATTGTTGGATGTCTTCCGGTTTTCTTAAAGCACTTGTCGGACGGATAGCTTCGTGAGCGTCTTGTGCACTGCCGCTTTTCTTCCCTTTTCGAGGTTGAGAAGCTGCATATTCTGCGCCATATGTCTCATGGATCAATTGGCTGGCTTCTTCTTTTGCTGTGTTGGAAATACGAGTGGAATCCGTCCGCATATAGGTGATCAAACCGACTGCGCCGCCTCTTCCCAAGCTGATTCCCTCGTACAGCTGTTGTGCGATCATCATGGTTTTCCGTGTACGGAAATTCAGCTTACGGGCTGCTTCCTGCTGCAGGCTGCTGGTTGTAAACGGCAGGGAAGGATTCCGCTTGCGTTCTTTACGGACCACGGATTCAACAGTCCAGTCTTTGTCTTTGTCCATTTTTTTAATGACTTCTTGGACATCTTCATTGGTTTTTAAGTTTACTTTCTTTCCATCCACACCATGGAAAGAAGCTTTGAATTTTTTTCGATCTTTCTTGAAGTTCCCGTCAATAGACCAGTACTCTTCCGGTTTGAAATTCTTGATTTCTTCTTCGCGGTCACAAATGATTTTCAACGCGACGGATTGGACACGTCCAGCACTAAGTCCTTTTTTGACTTTCTTCCATAATATAGGGCTGATTTTATATCCCACGATACGGTCCAATACACGACGGGCTTGCTGGGAATCAATCAAATCTTCATTTAAAGAGCGCGGCTCTTTGAACGCATTCTTCACAGCGTCTTTCGTGATTTCATTAAAGACCACACGGTTCTTATCGTCTTTATCCAAATTCAAAATATGGCTTAAGTGCCAGGCAATGGCTTCCCCTTCGCGGTCCGGGTCGGCTGCGAGATAAACTTTCTCAGCTTTTTTGGCGTATTTTTTCAAATCTTTAATCAACGGACCTTTTCCGCGAATCGTAATGTAATCGGGTTGGTACTCATTTTCAAAGTCAATTCCCATCCGACTCTTCGGCAAATCTCTGATATGTCCTAAACTGGCAACTACTTTATAGTTTCTGCCCAAATATTTTTCAATTGTTTTGGCTTTTGCCGGTGATTCCACAATAACAAGGTTCTTATAAGCCATGGAATGCTCCTCTCATAATCTCATTGCATCTTACTAGTGATTTCATTTGGTTATAAAGTCACCACGTTTATTTAGATTTTTCCAAAAACGCAGGTACATGAATGCGATGGCAGGATCGCTTGGTTTCGCATTTGATAAATCGTTAATCATCTTATGCCATACGAATCAGGTTTGTCAACTGGCAACTTTTAAATGCACCTACACGAAAAAGAAAAAACCGGCTTTTTCCGAGTTGAAAAAAACCGATTTCGTCCATTCATTTATAAGTGAATCATACTCTCTTCCAGTATGTCTTTGCTGGAGTATACACACTTGGCGCCGTGTTTAATCAGATCGTTGGTACCTTCGGATAAAGGGCTTAAAATACTGCCTGGAACCGCAAATACTTCCCGGCCCTCATTCAAAGCCAGATTGGCTGTAATCAAACTTCCGCTGCGTCGTCTTGCTTCCACAACCAAGGTCCCCATGGATAATCCTGCAATGATGCGGTTTCTCATCGGAAAATGCTCTCTCATAGGTTTTGTGCCTAAGGGATACTCCGACAGCAAGAGATGCTGAGTTCCAATCGTCTTTTGAAGTTCTCTGTTTTCGGCCGGATAGGCAAAATCAATTCCAGTGCCTATGACGGCAATGGTTTTCCCGCCTTGTTGAATCGCCGTTTCGTGTGCTTCGGTATCAATCCCCCTGGCAAGGCCGCTGATAATCACGAATCCTTCCTGAATTACCCCAGGAAGCAGACGCTTCAGACACTCTCTGCCATACGGGGTGCAGGAACGCGCACCGACAACACTCAAGGATTTTTTCTGTAATAAAGAGCGATCGCCCATACAAAATAAACCGAGCGGGCTGTCGTAGATATTTTTTAAGGATAGAGGAAACTCTGGATCATCTTGGCTGACCCAAGAAATTCCCCAGTCCTTCAATTTTTTTCTCTCTCCGTCCACATCAAATGTTTCACAATGTCGCAGAAATTTTTCTTTGCTTTCGTGTTTCAAACCAGCTTTGTCCGCAAGAAAAGCCGGCGAAGATACCCGGTCTTCTTGCAAGGCAGCCGCCAGACTTCTTTTTTCGCTGTTGGCCAACCCTTGACAATACGCCAATCGAAACAAATGTACTTCCATCAAGTTGTGTTGTTCGTTGTTCATTTTATCTTCCCCTGACTTATATAATTCACCTTCATAATAAAGGTACGCAAAGAAAGGGGAATTTTGCGAAACTTGTTCTTTATTTTTTGTACTGCGTGACCGGAGAAAATGAATACCGGTGAATAGGAGAAGGACCTTGATTCTTGAGGCCATTCAAATGTTCCTGTGTGCCATAACCTGCGTTTTTCGAAAAACCATAACCAGGATACAACTCATCGTATTCCGTCATCATACGGTCCCTGGTCACTTTTGCAATGATGCTGGCTGCAGCAATGGATAAACTGGTGGCGTCTCCTTTGATGATGCTCGTCTGAGGAATGGGAAGCGGAAGTTCCAATGCATCCACCAACAAGTAATCCGGCTGAACCGTCAATTGCTCAATAGACTTTTTCATCGCTGCTTTTGTCGCTTGAAGAATGTTCAATTCATCAATTTGCGCCGCGTCGACCACTCCAATTCCAACGGATACAGCAGCGTCCATGATTTCTTCATAAAGTTTTTCTCTTTTTGAAACGGAGAGCTTTTTAGAATCTCGAATGCCCACCAAAGAGACATCAGGCGGGAGGACAACAGAAGCGGTGACAACCGGACCAGCCAATGGTCCTCGACCAACTTCATCGATTCCGGCAACATAATGGAATTCTCTTTCCCATAAAGCTTTTTCATATACAAGCATACGGTCGCGTTCTTCTTCCGCTTCTTTGATTTTCTGTCGGGCCTTCTTCCAACTCACAAGTGCCTTTTGCACGCCGAGGCGTTCGTCTTGTGCGATGAGAGCCAGGCGCTCATCTTTTTCATCCGTGATGGTCTTTAACAGCTCTTTGATTTCAGAAATAGATTTCTTTTTATTGGGTTGTGTCATAGTCATCTGCCTCTTCCACATCTTCAATCCGGTCGAGGGTCACTCGTCCCAACTGCCCTCTGCGCAACTCAAAAACAAGCATCTCCGCTGCCCGATCGTAATCGTCTCGGAATCCTCTTTTTTCACTGATTCGCATCAACAATTCCGGCAGTTCCAGTTCTTCTTCTGATTCATCCAGCCGGTAACGTTTGGCCAATGCTCCCGGATAATATTTCCGCAGCAGCTCCATCCCGTAGAGGGCAATGTCGTCCATGTACAAGAGACGGTCGCGAATCGCCCCTGTCAAAGCCAAGCATTTCCCCACTTCTTGGTCTTCAAATTTCGGCCAGAGGATCCCTGGGGTATCCAACAACTCCAGCTCTTTTCCATATTTGATCCACTGTTGGGCTTTTGTGACACCAGGCTTGTTTCCGGTCTGTGCTACTTTCTTGCGTGCCATCCGGTTGATCAGCGTAGATTTTCCGACATTTGGAATCCCAACAATGACTGCACGTATTGCACGCGGCTTCATGCCTTTTTCTGCACGTTTTTTCATCTGTTCCGTCAAAGCTTTTTTAGCAGCTTGTTGGACTTTTTGCACATCTCTTCCTTCTTGAGCATCAATCGACACGGTCGGAACACCTTGGGATTCGAAGTAAGCCGCCCATTTTTCTGTTTGAGCAGGGTCCGCCAGGTCGGCCTTCATCAAAATCACCACGCGCGGTTTGTCGCCGATAATAGAATCTAAGTCCGGGTTTCGGCTGGATTGAGGAATACGGGCATCGACTAACTCAAGAACTACATCTACTAGTTTTAATTTTTCTTGAAATTCTCTTTTGGCTTTGGCCATATGGCCGGGGTACCATTGAATAGGCATCCACATCTTCCTTTCTAAGTTGAACGATTAACACAAAAAAGAGGAGGCAAAAAGTCTTGTGCACTTAATGCCTCATTTTTCATATATTCATTTGTTAGTTGTGAACATTTTGGTTGGTGACAGAGTCGGCATCCACTTCATTGACGAATCCGAATTTCTCCAATGGCCAAATTCTTAAATTAGCTTGCCCAATAATATCGTCTTCATGAATAAAGCCAAATACACGGCTGTCTTTTGAATTTGAACGGTTATCACCCATTAAAAAATAATGTTCTTCCGGTACGGCTTCCATCTCAGTGACGGAGTCTAAAGAGAAATCGGAAGTATACGTTTCAGAATCTGAAATGGAATTTTCTATAAAATCAATGTACGGTTCTTCCACTGGATAATCATTGATAAAGAGTGTATCTTTCTCATAACGGATGGAATCTCCAGGTACACCAATCACTCGTTTGATGTACTGTTTCTCTGGATCATCCGGAGCGGGAAAAACGACGATGTCAAAGCGATCAATCTCTCCTACTTTGCTGAGAATCAGACGGTCTTTATGTTGCAAAGTGGGTTCCATGGATGCACCATCCACACTCACTGGTACGAATAAAAACTGTCGAATGGCCAGAAAAACAAAAAATACAACTACTATATACAAAAGAGTACTCAAAAATTCTCTAAATGGCGTCGACTTCTTCCCAGTTCCCTTTGAACCGTTTTTTTCATCAATCTGTTCATTTTTCAATACACTCACTACTCTCCTATGAGGTTCTCTTTAATCATGTACAAGAGCCATGCGATTAAATGGGTGAAGGACCATGATGACTTCTCCAATGACAGCTTCTTCTGGAACCGTCCCGTATACCCTGCTGTCCAGGCTGAAACGTCGGTTGTCACCCAACACAAAATAAGAATCGCTTGGTATGGTAGTTTGATCAATCACTTCTTCCAGTGAAAAATCAGACGTCCAACTTCCTCTTACTGCCTGCAAAGAAGAATCTTTCAAAAACGGTTCTTCTATCGGTTCTCCATCAACATACAATTGATCGTCTTCGTAACGAACCGTCTCTCCAGGAAGGCCGATGACGCGTTTCACCACAGGTTGGTCATTTCGATCGCGAAAAACAATGACATCGAAACGCTCCACTTCAGGATAAATGTTCGCCAACACGCGGTCGTTTTGCTCCAATGTAGGGACCATGGATGACCCGTTTATTTCAATCGACCGGAACATCACCAAGCTGACTGCAAGAACAAGGACGACAGACAAAAGAAGAACTGTCTTTAAAATTCGTTTTGTTTTATTCATTCTATTAACACGTATCATATTCCCCATGACATTTTCCTTTTTGTCTATGCTTTATTATAAGAGACTTCACCACTTAGATGCAAGCGGCAAAGTCTCTCCAGTCAATTCCCTATTGTTCCATTGAATGATTGTCTATCAGCCATTCAACGGCTGCATCGTATTGAGTATCATTTTGATTAATCAGTTCTCGAAGACGTTCAACAAGCAGATTGGCTGTATCGCCAGTGACAATGCCGTCTACTGAAAGGTTTTCTTCTTGTTGGAATTGACTGACGGCCTTTGTTGTCTGTTCATCAAAGTATCCATCAACCGTTCCCGGAGCATAACCAAGTGCTTCTAAAATCGATTCAATGTTCTCTACTTCTACAGAGAGATCTGTTTCTTGGTACGTCTTGGACCTGTTGATCAAAAGTAAATTGACGTAGGATGGAAGTTCCTGCTCTATTGTCGGAACAATCCCTTCTTCATTCACCCATTTACCTGAAGGTGTCAACCATTTACCGACCGTGATTTTCAACTCACCGCCGTCGCCGATTGGTTCAACGTTTTGCATGGTTCCTTTTCCGAATGTGGGCATTCCCAGAAGAGGGATATCCGCTGATTCATTCATAGCTGCTGCCAGAATCTCGGAAGCACTCGCGCTCCCTTCGTTAATCAGCAGGATGGACGGTTCAGTCACCTTAAAGTCGCCATACAATTCATCATTGGCGTGGTAGACATACGGTTCGTTGTCACGTTCTTGTATTTGGAACAAAGGCTTGCCTTCTTCGACAAATACATTGGACAGTTCGATTGCAGAGTTCAAGAGTCCGCCTGGATTGCCCCGGACATCAAATACAAATGCTTTGGCTCCTTGTTCTCTTAAACTCGTAACAGCTTCCACCAGCTCATCGTAAGTGGGAAGAGAGAAATTGGTGATTTGAATATGCCCAATTTCAGGATGCGTCTCATCCAACTGATAAACAACCGTTTCGACGGGTATCGCATCGCGGGTAATCGCAACCTCAAACGTTTGACCGCCACGGTCAATTGTCAAAACAACGTCTGTTCCTTTTTCGCCTCGAATCAAAGCTACCGCTTCGTTTAATGACATGCCTTCTATCGCCTTGCCGTCCACTTCCATAACCAAGTCATTGGGAAGAAGTCCAGCTTCTTCAGCAGGAGAGCCTGGAATCGGGGAGACGACTTTGACGTATTCGCCTTCCTTCATCACTTCCGCTCCGATTCCTTCAAAGCTTCCTGTGATGTCTTCTTCCAGAGTTACGGATTCCACATCATCCAGATACTCCGTATAAGGATCTTCCACCGCTTCGGCCATTCCTGCTATTGCACCTTCAATCAGTGTTTCATCATCGACTTCTTGATAATAACTTTCTTTTAACCGTGCAAAAGCCTCTTGAATCACTGCGAAATCATTGTCTTGTGGAGTGTCGCTTACAGACAATACTCCCTCTGTTTCCAACGCGGACGTTTCTTCCATATTCCCAAAAGAAGAGCTCGAAACAAACAGTGTTCCAATGATTGAAAGCACAGCTACCACAAGCAGAGAAATAGCGTAAAACCATGGCTTGACGCCTCTAGTTTTCTTTTTTTTCGGTTCTGGATTCATTTTTCCCCTCTTTTCACGCGTTCTTGCTGTCACCTTTCAATGTCAATGCAGTCTCTAAAGCGATGATCATCATATCATCAAAGGTCCGCTCTCTTTCTTCAGCGGTTGTTTCTTCCCCGGTGATGATATGGTCGCTGATGGTCAAAATAGCCAACGCTTTGCGGTTGTGTTTAGCTGCTACAGTATACAAGCCTGCAGCTTCCATTTCAGTAGCCAAGACACCATAATCAGCCAATTTCTTTTTATCCAACGTTGGGTTGTAGAAGCGGTCGGCACTCAACACATTCCCGACACGGACATTCATCCCTTTTTCTTGTCCGATTTCATATGCGGTTTTCAACAATTCAAAATCAGCCAAAGACGCAAAATCTACTTGATTGTTAAATTCTTGTCGGTTGATGTTGGAATCCGTTGTCGCGCCTTGTGCAAGGATGACATCACGCACTTTGATGTCTTCTTTCATCCCGCCTGCTGAACCGACGCGCATCAAGTTTTGTACACCGTATTCAGTGATCAATTCTTCTGCATAAATCATCATAGACGGAATTCCCATTCCGGTTCCTTGTACAGAAACACGCTCACCTTTGTACGTGCCGGTGTATCCAAATGCATTCCGGACTGTATTGTACTGCTGGACATCCTCCAAAAACGTTTCAGCGATGTATTTTGCTCTCAATGGGTCTCCCGGCAGCAAGACTGTTTCTGCAATTGCCCCTTTTTCTGCTCCAATGTGTGTACTCATATGAACTTCCTCCTAGAAAAATAATAGTTTTTTATCGGTATTTCTACCTGTTGTCCACTAATATTATAATTCTTCATTCTTTTCTGTGTACTTGTTCCATGCCTCATCGAATACCGTCATGGAAGACAAGTAGTTTCCGTTCATCTCCAGGTATTGACTGATTTCATGGTAATCCTCGGATTGTTTCGGAAACGTATCATCCGACTCGGCCGCATTGGCGAATTCTGTGACCGCATCTTTTTTGTGTGGATCTCTTTCCGTCATCAAGTACTGGTAAAACGAACGTCTCATCGAGCCACTTCCTTTTCTTGTGATTCCATCCATTTTTTCCGGTCTTCTTTTTCTTTCGCATATGCTTCCGGATTTTTTTTATGGAAATCTTGGTGTTCTTCTTCTGCCAAATAAAAAGGCACGGCCTCTTCAATGGTGGTCACGATTGGGGCACTGTACCGGCCGCTTTCTTCCAATTTCTTTTTGGAAGCTTCTGCAATCCGGCGCTGTTCTTCATTGTTGACAAAAATAACCGGTCGATAGCTGCTGCCGCGGTCATGGAATTGTCCCATGGCATCGGTTGGATCGGTTTGATTCCAGTAAATTTCCACCAGTTCCTCGTAGGAAATCACTTCCGGGTCAAACACGATACGTACTGCTTCTGTATGCCCTGTTTCTTGAGATTTCACTTCTTCGTAAGTCGGGTTCTCTGTGTGTCCTCCTGTGTAACCAGATTTCACTTCAATGATTCCCGGCTGTTCGTCAAATGGAGAAACCATGCACCAAAAGCAGCCTCCTGCAAAAATTGCTGTTTCTTTCATAATTCTTTATCCCCCTGATCCTCTTTTTTCATATGACATCATTGTACCGCATCTTGCGGCAAATGGATACGGATGCGGATATCATCCTCCAGTAAATTGATGCGTTCCATGGAAAATTGAACGCCTTCTTCCAATTCAAATTCATTCAAATTAATCACTACAATCTGCGATTCACTGTCCATCACAATCCAGTCCGGAAGTGAAAGACGTGACCCGATTTGATTCATGACAAAAGAGATGGGAAGCGATAACGTTCCTATTTGCAAGTTTGTTGCCCGCAATTGCAGATTCCCGTTTTCCAATACATACGGCTCAAATAAAAGAGTGAATGGCACTGGAAAACCGAACACTTCCATTTCTCCTTGCAGCTGTGCTTCATCTTCCAATATTAATGTGTAGGACATTTCATTGTCTTCCATATTGTTTTCGATATATTGATTGGCCAGCTGACTGAGTTCTTCTTTTCCCGTTCGGACTTCAAGTACTATTTCATCTGATGTATCCAATGGTGCTTCATTCACGCTTCCTCTTGTGTACGGCTGCATCTGAACGAAAAACCAAACCACTGCGCCAATCACTATTCCCAATAAAATCAAAAACGACCATTTCCAACCATTCACTTTATTGGGACGAGAATTCTTTTGTTTCGAACGGGTGTCTGGGTTTTCTTTCATGTTATCACTGCTCCTCAGCTGTATCTTGTTCTGTTTTCCAAGTTTGTTCGATTTCTTCAACCAGTGCATCCGCCATCAACCGGTACCCGTCTTCATTAGGGTGGAAATAATCACCTTGAAACAAATACGGATGCGCTCTCTGTGCTGTCCCCTCTGTTTCTTCTTCAATTTTTTCCCCGCTCACCACATTATCCAACGTGTTGAACATGTGATCAATTGAAATGAAATGAGACTGTCCATTTTCTTCCACCACTTCTTCCGTAGTGTTATTCCACATATCTATCACTTGTTGGAGCGGTTCAATCTCAGAGAAATAGTAATAGTAAGGGTTGTAGATGCCGAATACATACAACGGGGCTTCCGTGTTTCGTTTGCGCACTTCGTTTAGCAGGTCGGTGAGGTCTTTGCGGTAGTCCATCAAAGGTCGATCGAATGCTTCTTTTGGTGCATTCAACCCTGTCTGTGATAAGGTCTGGACGAGATTATTTCCCCCCACTGACAAGACTATCATGTCCGCAGAAGCAAGTTCATCTTCCAGCTCTTTATTTGTCTGTATGATTTCTTGTACATCCGCAGCCGTGGCTCCACTTTTTCCAGCATTAACCGCTTGAACAGTCGCAAACATCTCTTTGTCTTCCAAAAGTTCAGCAGTCACAGGTACATACCCGCCCCTTTTTGAAAGGTCCCCGACTCCTTCTGTGAGTGAATCACCTAAAGCGACCATTGTTATATCCTGCGGGACAGGCGGTTCCTCCAATTGGGCAGGGGAATTGCCGCCGTCTTCTTCATCGGTGGAAACAAACAAGGACAATACCGCGAAAGTCGCGACTACCGCAACTAAGAAAACCAGAAAAGACTGAACCGTTGATTTAAACTTTTTCATACATCTTACTCCTTCAAAACGCAAATGAATCGTGTCATAAAAATTCAATTTCTTTGTGTTTGTGTTATACTGGTTTTACAAATTCTTCTACCAATTTGCCTTATGTTTATCTCCATTAGTATATCAAAAGAACGACACAGGGTATACCGACTGAAGAAGAAAAGCTATACGAAAGGGGTACCAATATGCAGTCATCTTCCAAACGTCTCGCAAAGTTCAGTAAACGGTATTTGATTTGGAACGAAGTATTGAACGCCATCACTCATGGCATCGGAGTTTTACTCAGCATCATTGGATTGGTGCTGCTTTTAACGAAATCACTGGAAACGGCTGGTAAAACCGACACGGTTTCGTATCTTGTTTATGGGATTTCACTCATACTCTTGTATTTGAGCTCTACCCTCTATCACAGTTTTTCTTTTACGAAAGCTAAAAACTTTTTACGAAGGCTTGATCACAGCTGCATTTTTCTTTTGATTGCAGGAACATATACTCCTTATGCATTGCTGGCCATAGGAGGGCGAACCGGTTGGCTTCTGATTGCTCTCGTCTGGGCGATTGCCCTCTTTGGTGTCATATATAAAACGGTATGGTTCACTAAACTTCAAGGAATATCGGTCTGGATTTACATTGCCATGGGCTGGATTGCGATATTTTTTATGCGGCCTCTATATCAAGGGCTTGGTTTTGAAGGGATTCTCTGGCTGGTTGCCGGCGGTCTTTCCTTCACTGTGGGCGCCTTGTTTTACCGTTTGAAAACTGTTCGTTTTATGCATGTCGTTTGGCATTTATTCGTTTTGGCCGGAACCGCATGTATGTTCATTTCCATCTATTTTTATATTTAACAAATACATCTAAAAGAAGCACACGGACATTCATCTGCCGTGTGCTTCTTTTTTATTTTTTCTTGTCATAGATTTCGAATGTGTGAGGATGAATGTTGTTTTTGTCCACCAGACCTTCTTTTTGTTCAACCAATTCCCATTCTTTCCAATTGATTGGAATC
This sequence comes from Atopococcus tabaci DSM 17538, assembly GCF_000429585.1. Taxonomy (GTDB): domain Bacteria; phylum Bacillota; class Bacilli; order Lactobacillales; family Carnobacteriaceae_A; genus Atopococcus; species Atopococcus tabaci. The sequence goes on along the minus strand of NZ_AUCD01000001.1, from coordinate 88,396 downwards.
ATGTAAGTGTCACCCGGGAATTTATCGTGAATCACTGTCCGGTACAACCGCTCCACGTCCTCTTTAAACAGATAGAATATTTCCGCTCCGCCGATAATGTGCACGTCTTTTTCACTTTGAGCAGCAAATTCCAGAACGGTTTCCCTGTCATGTGCCGTCAGGACACCCGGCTCCGAAAATAGTTGGTTGCGTGTGAGGACGATGTTGGTTCGTCCTGGAAGCGGCGGGTTAGGAATACTCTCATAGGTTTTCCGTCCCATCACCACAGCTCCCGACATGGTAACTTCTTTAAAAAATTTCATATCATTTGGCAGTTTCCAAGGAATTTTCCCTTCAAGTCCAATAACACCGTTTTTGTCTTCAGCCCATACAAATGTCAGCATATTTTCCCTCCAATAAACATAGTTGCGATATACAATTAATTACACCGCTATCGGCGCTTTGATGCGCGGATGAGGGTTGTATCCTACAACTTCTATGTCTTCCATTTCAAAATCAAACACACTGTCTTTTTCTTGGTTTAATTTCAGCTGCGGAAACGGACGCGGATCCCGAGACAATTGTTCCTTTATTTGATCAAGGTGATTCATATAAAGATGCGCATCTCCTAATGTATGCACGAATTCTCCTGGTTCCAATCCTGTTTCATGTGCAATCAAATGCGTCAATAAGGCATAGCTTGCAATGTTAAACGGAACACCTAAAAAGATGTCTCCGCTTCTCTGATACAACTGACAGCTCAGTTTTCCATCTGCTACATAAAATTGAAACAGTGTATGACATGGAGGAAGTGCCATATGCGGAACGTCTTCCGGGTTCCATGCAGAAACCACCAAACGACGGGAGGTAGGGTTTAGTTTGATCGTCTCGATGACATTTTTCAACTGATCGATTGTCTCTCCTGTGGAAGTTTTCCACGCCCGCCATTGAGAACCGTACACATTTCCCAATGTTCCGTACTTTTCAGCAAATGCGTCGTCTGCAAGAATGTTTTCAGTAAACTTTTTCATCTCTTGCTTATACACTTTATTGAATTCTTCGTCTTCTTGAGCACGCAATCCGAAATCTGTCATGTCGGGACCGGTGTAGTCAGAGCTTGCCACGTATCGTTCAAAAGCCCATTCATCCCATATGTGGTTATTGTTTTCCAGCAAGTAACGAATGTTGGTGTCGCCTTTCAAAAACCACAACAATTCGCTTTTGATTAAACGAAAAGCCACTCGCTTGGTAGTGAGCAGCGGAAATCCTTTAGATAAATCAAAACGCATCTGGTGACCAAAGACACTTTTTGTTCCAGTTCCTGTGCGGTCCCCCCGAACCACACCTTCATCCAACACTCTCTGTGCCAAATCTAAATATGCTTGTTCCATCTTCTTTTCCTCCTAAACTCTCTGTCAGATGTGCTTTACGCATACTGACTGAGGTATTCCCACCGGGACATTTTTTGTTCGAAAGCTTCCGTAAGTTCTGAGCGTCGTTGTTCCAGTTCCTGCAATTTTTCGAAATCACTGCCTGAAGCGGCCATTTCTTTTTCCAATTGCTCAATCTCTTCTTCCATTTCAAACAGTTCGTCTTCAATGGTTTCCCATTCTTTTTGTTCCATGTAGGTGAGTTTTGTTTTTTCTTTCGGTTTATCAGCCGCTGGTTCTTTTTTCGCTGTCGGTTGCTTATCAGCAGATACATTGCTTTGCTGATCCTCGACTTCGAGAGAAGCCAAATACGTGGTGATTTTTCCAAAGTGGACATCTATTTTTCCGTTTCCTTGGAAGACGAGCAATTTGTCGGCAACTTTATCCAAAAAGTAACGGTCGTGAGAAACTGCGATGACAGCTCCTGGGAATGTTTCGATGTAGTCTTCCAGAACCGTCAAAGTCGCAATATCCAAATCGTTCGTTGGTTCATCCAGCAGGAGAACGTTTGGCTGCTGCATCAACAATTTCAACAGATACAAGCGTCTTTTTTCTCCGCCTGACAGTTTTCCAATCAACGTTCCATGTGTTGGCCGCTCAAATAAGAACTTTTCCAACAACTGAGACACACTGATTCGTACTCCATCTGATGTCGTTACTTCTTCTGCGACTTCCTGTAGATAAGAAATGACACGTTTTTGTGGGTCCATCTTTTCATTTGTCTGAGTGTAATAAGCAATTTTTACGGTTTCTCCAACTGTAAGCGTTCCGGAATCTAACGGCAATCGTTGGGCCAACACATTAAGCACTGTTGATTTTCCAGCTCCGTTTTCTCCCGTAATGCCGATCCGGTCTTGATTTTGGACCAATAGATTAAATCCATCCAAAATCATTTTTCCATTCAGTGAGAGTGTGGCATCTTCCAGTTCCAACACTTTTTTACCCAGTCGTGATCCAGAAAGAGCCATATCGATAGAAGAATCGGACTGCCCTTGGTTCACAGTGCCTTCTAGTTCACGGAAACGGTTGATGCGCGCTTGTTGCTTGGTCCCGCGGGCCTGTACTCCCGCCCGCATCCAGGCGAGTTCTTGTTTATACAATTGTTTCCTTTTGTGCTCGGCCTGCATTTCCGCTTCTTCCCGTACAGCTTTTTGCTCCACATAATCTTGATAGTTTCCGGTGTAATGGTACAGTGATCCATGTGACAATTCATAAATCTCCCGCACCGTATGGTCTAGAAAGTACCGGTCGTGCGTGACTAATAGCAATGCACCTTTGTACTGAGCCAAGTAATCTTCCAACCAACGAATCATATCGAAATCCAAGTGGTTGGTCGGCTCATCCAAAATCAGCAGATCCGGTGCTTGGATCAATACTTGTGCCAAAGCGGTCCGCTTCAGCTGTCCACCGGAGAGTGTGCCTGCTTTCGCCTTCAAGTCTGTAATGCCCAACTTCGTCAAGATTGTTTTGGCATTCGTGCTTGCCAGCCAAGCGTTTTCTTGAGTCATTTTCTGTTCAGCTTGCGAAAAACGATTTTGAGCTTGAACATTCTGAGCATTCAAACTTAAGGTTTCCAAGGCTCTTTCGTACTCTCTGACTGCGTTCATAATCGGTGTGTCGCCCGCGAAGACCACGTCCATCACGGTTTGGTTCAAATCAATATCCGGTTGCTGCTTCAAATAACCAATTCGGTAGTCTTTAGGTGCAGTTATCTCCCCTTCATCGGGTTGCTGATCCCCGGAAAGGATATCCAAAAAAGTTGTTTTTCCTGTCCCGTTTACCCCGATTAATCCGATGTGTTCGTTTTCCATAATAGAAAACGATAACCGGTCAAATAACAGTTTATCTCCGTATGAGTGGGTTAAATTCGTAATTTTATATTCTTTCACGTATTCTCATCATTCCTTTTACCGAAAGTATTCCCAGTTCCATTTCTATCCTCTTCCCATTCTAGCATAAGACGTCCGGTTTCTATAGAACCTTTTTGAATGCCTCGCAGCCTGAACGAAACTGCCTCCCAAGCTGCCAACGTCAATGGGGGCACCTCTTCTATGATGGTTTTCTTCTTTTCATTGTACTGCATTTCTCCAAAATTTATTAGTGAGAAGCAGTATAGTTGTTTGCATTTCATTGACTGGTATATAAAGGGGTTCTATAATGGAGATAAGCCTATTGTGGGTTTCTTTCCGCATATGTCCATTGAAGTTAAATGGACGGTGGCCATCACTAATTTCGGGGGGACTTTATATGGTTAATGGAACAGTGAAATGGTTCAGTAACGAAAAAGGTTATGGCTTTATTCGTTACGATGATGAAGAAGAGGTTTTCGTTCATTTTACAGGTATCGACATGGACGGCTTTAAGACACTGAAAGAAGGGCAAGAAGTCAGTTTCGATATAGTTGAAGGCGCAAGAGGCCCTCAAGCCACAAATGTCATCGTTCAAGGAAGTCTTTCTGAAGCCAACGCGGGAGAATAAAAATCACCCTCGCAAAAATTTAGTTTATGTATTAAAAAAGATGGCTTGAGAGATTTTCTCACAGCCATCTTTTGCTACTTATTGATTGAAGTCAGTTCATTATTCCTTCTCTTGGTAATGATAACAGAGGAGGTTTGCTTTTTCAGTTGAGAACAAAAAACGTCACTGTTTTTCTTGGATAGATGGTATTTTTTGAGTAAATCGTTCTGTTTATCCACTAACTCAACTTGTTTGTGGTTTGTTATCACGGCTTGATGGATGTCACTGAAAAACACCTTTGCCTTCTTTAATCCAAATAAATAAGAGAAAACGAGGCAGTCTTCCAAAAAATAGAGAAATGAACTTCTTGCAACTAGAACCATCATCAACACGAAGATACCTAAAGACACGGTCAACAAGTTGACTCTTTGTATCTCCAATGCTGATATAACGCCTGAAAAAAAGGCCAGTGCGGTCAAGGACCAATAAATCACCAAGGATGGCGTATCCATAGACAATCGCATTGATCTGTCTTGTTTATGTATCAGCCGTTTCATTTTCCCACCTCTTCCTTAAGTTACTATCTTAGCATACTTACGAAGCGGTCTACTACTACAAACAAATGGTTTAGGAGAAATTTTATGTTAAAACTATACACAGATGCTGCTGTCAAAGCTAGTACTGGACGTGCGGGTATCGGATTCGTTGTTTCAGGGAATGCTCTTTACGAGCAAATTGCCATCCCTTTGGAGGGAAATGACTGGAACAATCACTTAGCTGAATTTGAAGCGATTAAGCAGGCTTTGAATTGGATTATTGAAAAAGGGTGGAACGATCAAACAGTATTTCTCTATTCCGACAGCAAAACTGCCGTGGATGCCGTCCACAAAGAATTTGCCAAACAACCACTTTTCCAAACGTACACAGAGATTATTTGGGCGTTATTGGACCAGTTTCCCGTATGTGTCACCGAATGGATACCGGAAAAGAACAATAAAGGCGCCGACAATCTCGCACGTCAAGCTTTAAGAAAAGCAGAAAAAGAGCAATTGTAAGTCAACTGCCCTTTTTCTGCTTTTTTAATGGATTTAATTATTTTTTCTTGGTGGACGCTTGCCCCAGTACTGGAAGTAATCCGTACGGAGGTAACCATTGTATAGTTTTCTTTTCTTCGTTGCTTTTTGGCCATAGTGTTCTTCAAAGTCCAGATCACTGGTCAAGATGTACTTGCTCCAAGTTTCCAATGGACGGAACACTTCCCCCATTTGCTTGTACAGCTCAAAGGCTTGTTCTTTATCCAAAAGTCGTTCTCCGTAAGGCGGGTTCGCAACAATCACGCCATACTCTTCCTCTGTCGTGAAGTCGGCAAGCTGCATCTGCTTAAACTGGATGGTGTCGCCCAGTCCTGCTTCTACAGCATTTCTTTTGGCGATTTCAATCATGCGGTGATCGATATCGGTTCCTGTGATGTTGAGCTCCACATCATAATCTGCTTCCGCCTCCGCTTCTGTCCGCACTTCTTCCCAGATGGCTTCATCAAACCAATCCCAATCTTCAGATAAGAAAGAGCGGTTGAACCCTGGAGCAATATTGTGTCCAATTAATGCCGCTTCAATCGGAATGGTGCCTGAACCGCATGTTGGATCATGGAACGGACGGTCTTTCCGCCAGTTGGTCAACATCACCAGAGCAGCTGCCATATTTTCTTTTAACGGCGCACCACCTTTTTCGGTACGGTACCCTCTTTTGAACAAACTTGGACCTGTTGTATCCATCGTCAGCAATACTTTGTCTTTCAAGATTGCCACCTCAATGGGGTACTTCGCTCCTGTTTCCGGCAGGCGCCCTCTTCTGTGATAAACAGTACTTAATTTATCCACAATCGCTTTTTTCGTGATCGCCTGACAATCTGGAACACTGTACAAAGTGGATTTGTGAGACTTTCCAGAAACCGGGAACTCCGCATCCAGTGGCAAATAGGCATCCCACGGCAATGCTTTGGTTTTTTCAAATAATTCGTCAAACGTTTTCGCTTCGAATTCGCCGATGATGATCTTTACTCGGTCTGCGGTCCGCAGCCATAAGTTGGTGCGCGCAATGTCTTTCAACTCTCCCGAAAAGCGTACCCGACCGTTCTCCACTTGCGTTTCATATCCTAAATCTTTTAATTCTTTTCCCACCAATGCTTCAATTCCGCTTGCGCATGTGGCCAATAAATCGTAAGTGGTCATATTTTGCTTCCTTTCGTTTTAAGGTTTTCATCCCTTATCCGCTACTTTTTATTATCATATAAATCCCATTTTTTTGAAAAATAAAAGCCCTCCTGAAACAGGAGGGCTTCCTGAAAGGCAAATCACTGTAAGCCATGTTCTGTCTAGAGTTTGGTTCAGGACCCAAACCCCTAGATAATCATCTGTCTGCAGTTTCCTGCCTCTTTCTTTCGTTGAATTCCGAAGAAAAAGTGCCCCTACCATTCGTTTGGGTTGCTCGCTCGAGGGGTTTACCGCGTTCCACCAGCACTGTTTCCAGTTCTGCTTCGTCACTGTGGCACTTTCAAGAATACTCGGGCATAGCTGGCGCCTTAGCCCTTTTTTCTGCCGTCACTTCATCCACGATGAAGGCCCCAGCTTATTGTTTCGCTGAGCACGAACACTACAAGCATCTCAGCTTGTGCGAGCATGGACTTTCCTCAGCTTTAAAAAGCCGCGATTATCCGTGATTCGCCTTCTTTTTTCTGGATTATTGTATCACGATTTCTCCAAAATGTAAACTTCTTCCTTAATGTAAGGAAGCTTTACTCGTCATTTAATTTAGAACCAAATACGTGTCGTTCCAAGTTGGACAACCGTTTCAAAATATCGAAATTAGTCACTGTTGTTGCACCTTGACCGCTTGAAGAAGGAGAAGCTTGACTTTGTTTCGCCAATTCATCCACCTTGGTCATCAGACGTTGGTTTTCTGTTTTTAAATGGTTGATTTCACTTGAAAAGGACTCATAGTCACGGATCACAATGTCCAAAAATTCATCTACTTCTGTTGGATTGTATCCTCGCATGCTTGTTTTAAAATCTTTTTCCAATATGTCTTTTGGTGTCAATTCACGGTTCGCCATTACTGCACCTCTTTTAATTAAATTAATTGTTGGTTTAAATCTTTCTGTAGGCTTCAATGTTAAGTATAGCAAAGAATGTGCAAAAACAAAATAGGATTCTCTCCCTTGTAAAAAGCGAGTGCATGCTCCTGTTCCTTAGAAAAATGGATCTTGTTGCTCGTACACACTTTCTTGAAGTGTTTCGAAGGTGATCAACTCCAACGGATAAGTTGCTTTTTCCTGTTTTTCCTGTATCATGCGATAGAGATATTTGGGTTTGCCTTCAAATTCTGGATCATACAACATGAGTGCGCCGTCACTGTGTTTCAATAAGAACTCCTTATTTGCTTTTAATTGACGGGGAGATTGGTAAGGCCGATGAGATGTGTACTCCACAAAATCAGCCTGGGCTTTGACTTGTTCCAATAATTGACGGTTGGTTTCGTTCCATTTTTCGCCGTATTTGTAAAACGGAAACAAAACACCCACTTTTAACTCGGGGTACTCTTCTTTCAAATCAAATGCTACTTCGGCCGCCCATATCTCTGCGCCAAGTTGTCCCCCGATCAACACCCACTCCAGACCATTTTCAATGTGTCTGATTAATGAATCTTTCAAACATTTCTTGATGAATGAAAGCTTGGGGTCATTCGGTTTAAATACACTCAACTCGTAAGAACGATAGCCGCTGACGTATAAGTTTTTCATAAAATTTTATACACCTTTCCCATATGTGATTCGTTTTGGTATAATAAGTAAGCCTAGGAGAGTGATGCCAATTGAGTATAAAATATCCAGGCGGTCTGCCTTATCGTTCAAATAGTAACGCAAATACGGAAAAAATGCGACTTGCTAAAAAAAAGCCTTCCTTTAGCAATCGAGGCATGACGTTGGAGGAAGAGATCAATCAAAGCAACGACACCTACCGAACAAAGAACATCGCTGTCATTCACAAGAAGCCCATTCCTATCCAAGTAGTCAAAGTGAATTACCCAAAAAGAAGCGCGGCTGTCATTACGGAAGCGTACTACAAAACAGCTTCAACCACCGACTACAATGGATTATATAAAGGTTATTATATTGACTTTGAAGCTAAAGAAACTAAGAATAAAACATCCTTTCCACTAAAGAACTTTCACGAACACCAAGTGGAACACATGAGGCAATGTATTGCCCATGGGGGAATATGTTTTGTCATTCTTCGGTTCTCTACTTTGAATCGTCTTTTTTTATTGGAGGCGGAACAACTCATTCTCTTTTGGGACAACAAAAAAAAGAATGGAAGAAAATCGATTCCTTTCTCGGAAATTGAACAATCTTGTTATGAAATACAGTATGGATTTTCTCCACGCATTCCTTATCTGGATGCAGTAGAGGAAATAATAAAAAGAAAAGAAGCAGACAAAGAAAAGGAGCACGAGTGAAACATGCCAACTAATGAGGAAATGTCACGCGTCAGTAAACGCAAATCAAAAAATAGTACCAATCGAAAAAAAACAAAGAAACCGAAAAAAAATAAACGCCCCCTTTGGAAAAAAATCTTTTTCAGTTTAATGGCTTTATTGGCAGTAGGTTTTCTTTTCGGAGCCGGATTGTTTGTGTATTATGCATCGGACGCTCCTGAAATAACTCGAGAAGATCTTGTAGGTACCTTCCCTTCTATCGTACTTGACCAAAACGGGGAAGAATTTTATACCTTTGGCGGTGAAAATCGCATATCTGTTACCCACGAGGAGATTCCTCAAGTTTTAGAAGATGCAATTATTTCTGTAGAAGACCAACGTTTCTACAGCCATATTGGTGTAGACCCTATCCGAATCGGTGGAGCTGTCGTCGCCAACTTGACCGATGGGTTCGGTTCAGAAGGCGGAAGCACCATAACCCAACAGCTGGTCAAACTGTCCGTCTTCTCTACGAAGCAGGAAGATCAAACGCTGGAACGGAAAGCACAGGAAGCATGGCTCTCTGTTCAATTGGAGCAGGAACTTTCCAAAGAACAAATTTTGACTCTGTACATCAATAAAGTTCATATGGCAGGAAACGTGTACGGAATGGGAACCGCGAGCGAATATTATTACGGCAAACACATCAGCGAACTCGAGCTGCACGAAGCCGCTCTCCTTGCCGGGATGCCTCAAGCGCCAAATGCTTACAATCCGTACAGAAACCCTGAACGCGCCAAAACTCGACGCGACACAGTTTTATATATGATGGCGGAAAATGAAACCATCAGCCATGAAGAAGCCCAAGCCGCAATGGAAGTCCCAATCACTGAAGGGCTTGTTGACCATTCTGATGAAGATACCAATCACATGGTGTACGATGGATACATCAAGCAAGTACTGGAAGAAATCAACGAAAAAACTGGGTTAGACCCTTATACAGCCGGATTGACCATTCACACCAATATCGACATGGACGCTCAACAACGGGTATATGATATTTTACACTCAGATGAATACGTTCAATTCCCGGATGAAGAAATTCAGGCTGCTGTTTCTATGGTAGATGCAGAAACCGGTCAGATTAAAGCACTCGGCGGTGGCCGCAATCAAGATGGACAGCTGACTCTTAACCGCGCAACCGAAGCTACACAGCCTGCAGGTTCTGTCGTTAAGCCTTTAACGACTTATGGGCCGGCTATAGAGTACTTGCAATACTCAACGTACCATCAAGTAATAGATGAACCTTATACTTTTTCAAACGGTCAAAGTTTCTCCAACTATGACAATAGTTACAAAGGTCAAATGTCGATGCGGGAAGCTTTAGTAGACTCCCGAAATATTCCTACTTATAAAATTTTTGAAGATGTAGGAATGGAGAATTCCGCCAAGTTCCTTGAGAACCTTGGCATCGATGACTTAAATGCTCGAGAAGACGTAGACTATTTAGTAGAGCAAAATGCTTTTAATGGAGACTTGACACCTCTTCAAGCTGCTGCTGCTTATGCCTCCTTCGCTAATGGCGGGCATTACACAGAACCATATGCCGTCAGCAAAGTGGTGATGCGCGATGGACAAGAACTGGACTTGACTCCTGAAACCAACCGAGCAATGTCCGATTACACAGCGTATATGGTAACGGATATGTTGAAAGACGTTATTGATTATTACGGTGAATCTTTAGCCATTCCAGGCCTGCCACATGCAGGGAAAACTGGGACAACAAACTATACCCGTCAAGAACGAGAAGAATACAACATCCCTTCCGGAGGCGTACCCGACTCTTGGTTCGCAGGATATTCGCCTAATTATTCTATTTCGGTTTGGGTGGGATACGATCATCAATTTGAAGAAGGCAACTATTTGAGCTTTAGCAACGGAACCCGTCAATTGCCGCGTTACATCTACCGTGAGTTGATGAGTTACGTGTCCCAGTCCGTTGAAAACAACGATTGGACGAAACCTTCTTCAGTAGTGGAAGTTGGCGTAGAAGACGGTTCGATGCCGGCCGCTCTTCCAGGTCCAAATACACCAAGCAGTGCCATTGTCACAGAACTTTTCGTGAAAGGAACCGAACCAACTGAGCGTTCCACTGCTTTCGGAGTGGACTTAGCGGCTCCGACTGGTTTGAGTGCGTCTTTCGATGCAGATGCAGACGCCGTCAATATCCAATGGGATGAGTACTCATTGGAGGACGCCACTCCTTCTTACGTATTGAACGTTGGTGGAGAAACTATCACAACCGATGAAACCAGCTACGTGTACTCCTCCCCTGCTCCAGGTGAGGATCTGACAGTCACTCTCGCAGTTGAAGCGTTCGGAAACACAAGTCCTTCCATCTCTACAACGGTCTCTATCCCAGGGGGAGAAGAGGAAGAAGATCCTGAAGAAGAGCCGGAGGAAGAGGACACAACCGATACGACAGACACGGCTGACTCAGCCGATACCTCCGATACATCGGAAGATACATCCGATACGACTGAAGATACGACTGAAGACACATCTGAAGAGGATACTACGGAAGACACCAGCCAAGATAACGGCAGCGACACGTCTAGCGAAGATACGTCCGAACAAGGAAATGAGAATGAGGAGGAGCCAGAAGAGGATACCTCCTCTTCTGCATCTTCTCAGGCAAACACCGACAGTGGAAACGGCACAGAAGCAGTCTCCAATAGTTCGAACCGTAAAGACTCGGCTTCCTCTAATCGTCTTCCACGAAACGATGATGAAGAATAATCAAGTTAAAAAACGCAAAAATGCCAGCCGATTGACTTATCGGCTGGCATTTTTAATTTACACCATATTGTCTTTTAACCGCTGCACGCATTCAGCGTGATTGTGCGTGCGTGCCGGACACTGGTAGCGTCCGAAAAAAATTAAGCGGTGGTGGGCAATACTCCAAAGGTCTTTCGGCAATTTCTCCATCAAGATTTCTTCTACTTGCTTCACTGTTGCTTCTTCTGGGCAAATGTGCAATCTCTTAGTGACACGTTCTACGTGCGTATCAACAGCAATTGCGGGTTCTTCAAAAGCTACACTCATGACGACATTCGCTGTCTTTCTGCCAACTCCCGGCAAACTTTCCAGCTCTTTTCTCGTCCTCGGTACTTCTCCGCCAAACTTTTCCACAAGATCTCTGGCACATGATTTGATGTATTTTGCTTTATTCCGGTACAACCCAATCGTCTTGATCTTACTCATCACATCATCAATTGGAGCATCCATTAATTTCTGAGGCGTTGGATACGCAGCAAACAGCTGAGGCGTCACCTTGTTCACCGCCACATCCGTCGTCTGTGCACTCAAAATAACCGCAATCAATAATTCGAAAGGATTGTTGTGTGTCAGCTCCGCTTTGGCTTCTGGAAACATCCGTCCCATAGCCTCTATAACCCTTACTGTCTCTTCATTTGATAACAGCGCTTGTTTTTCTGTCTGCACCTGCATTCCTCCTTCACACATCCACTTTCATTTTACCTTACTTTTCATCATCGAGCCAATTGTGAAGAGGCACAGGCTTGGTAGGCTTTTGTTGATCATTTTGTCCATTGTCTGCCATTTTTTTGTTTCGGTAGCTTTGACTTTCTTTTTCCACTTGCGCTTTTGACCGGATATTTTTCTTTTCCCAGTTCAACAAAATACGGTCTACATATTTCAAACTATAGACTTGATTTAACACAGCTTCCCTCAAAGCCATCTCAATCAGCTCTAGAGGATATTTGTCCTCATCCAACCACATACCGATGGTTTGAAGTTCAATCGGAGACAGCGGCCGCCCAAATTCTTCTTCAAACGTCCGAAACAACCGCTCTTCTGAGTGTACTTCTTCTTGTTGGACTTTCTTTGTAGTTTGTTGTGTCAATTGGACAGCCAACTTTTCCCACAGTAAATCCAAGGAATACGTGTCTTTGGATTTTCCTTCTTCATCCGAACCGGTTTGTATTTCCAATACTTTTTTATGAATCAACCGATGGATCATCTCAAATGTTTTCTCTGAAGTCAATCCCATTCGTTGCGCGATTTCTTCAATATCAGGGAAGGTTTCTCCTTTGTCGAGAAAAGATTTCAAGTGAACAAGTAAGACGAATTCTTCCGTTGACAGGCCGATATTTTGGTAGTGTTCAAGTAATACAGTTGGCACAACCGTCATTCCAGATTGCATCCATTTCATTAGCAGATGGTGGTCCATTTTAGGTGCATCCTTTCTGGTAAAAACATTCTCGAAAATAAAGGAAGGGGCTCAAAGCATTCTTGCTTCTTTCCCCTCCCTATGTGTGATTCTCCATCAAATGATGAACAATCTTTATTTAATTTTTATGGATAGATACGGTTCAACAAACGTGGGAATGGAATGGATTCACGGATATGCTCTGTTCCTGCAATCCATGTGACGGTACGTTCCAATCCAAGGCCGAATCCGGAGTGAGGCACACTGCCGAATTTTCTTAAGTCAAGGTACCACTGGTAGTCTTCAACTGTCAATCCAAACGCTTTGATGGATTCAAGCAGCGCGTCGTGATCGTCTTCCCGTTCGCTTCCGCCGATAATTTCTCCATATCCTTCCGGCGCAATCATGTCTGCACACAACACAACATCTTCCCGTTCAGGATGTGGTTTCATGTAAAATGGTTTGATTGCTTTAGGATAATTCAAGATAAAGACAGGTCTGTCATATTGTTTGGCAATAAACGTTTCTTCTGGAGAGCCGAAGTCTTCGCCCCATTCGATATCAAAGTCGTTCTCTTGAAGCAATTTCACTGCTTCGTCATAAGAGATTCTTGGATACGGAAGCTCAGTGTATTTTTTCAACAATTCAACATCGCGGTCCAATACAGATAGTGCATGAGAGCAGTTATCGATAACGCTTTGCACCAAGTAAGCGACATACTGTTCTTGAATTTCCAAACTTTCATCTTGATCCATAAAGGCCATTTCCGGTTCAATCATCCAAAACTCAATCAAATGGCGGCGGGTTTTGGATTTTTCAGCACGGAAAGTTGGACCAAATGAAAAGACTTTTCCGAATGCCATAGCAGCTGCTTCGTTGTAAAGCTGTCCACTTTGAGTCAAGTACGCATCCTGATCAAAATACTCCGTATGGAACAATTCTGTCGTGTTTTCGGCTGAATTTCCTGTCAAAATCGGCGGATCGATTTTGATGAATCCTTCTTTATTGAAGAACTCATATGTCGCACGAATGATTTCGTTACGGATTTGTAGGATGGCGTGTTGCTTGGAAGAACGGAGCCATAGGTGACGGTTATCCATCAAAAACTCTGTTCCGTGTTCTTTAGGCGTGATTGGGTAGTCGATACTGCCGCCCACCACTTCAATGTTCTTCACATGAATTTCGTAACCAAACTTCGAACGTGTGTCTTCTTGAATGGTTCCGTAAATCCATACAGCTGTCTCTTGATGCAAGTTTTTAGCTGTTTCGAAGATTTCTTCTCCGACATCGTTTTTCACTACAACGCCTTGGAAATACGCTGACCCGTCACGAATTTCTAAAAATGCGATTTTTCCGCTGGAGCGTTTGTTGGCGATCCACCCGCCTATTTTCACTTCTTTCCCAACATACTCTTTTGCTTCTATAATTCTAATCTTTTCCACTGCACTGTGCTCCTTTGTATTCATCTATATAAAAAACATTACCTTATCATAATAAGCCAGAATCAAATATTTTCAATACTTTTTACCCATTCACCTGTTTCAAGTGAAACGACATAGTACCCAATCGTATGATTTTCATTTCTATAGGATACTTCCCATACAGGGATGCCTTCTTCGACTCCTATTCGGGCTTCCAAGATTTTATCGGGCTGCTTGGCTTCTTGAGTCAATTGAATGGCTTCTGACTCAGTGATGGTCTCTTCTTCGTTCAAGACCATTGTCTGCCCGCCGTCTTGTTGGATAATCACCACAATTGGTGTGCCTTGAGAATCAGTGCCGGTAACCGTGAAATACGTTTGTGTGCCATTGTACCAATAAAAATCATCAGCTTGTGCTAAATCGGTATGTTGTTCTGCATAGGACACGGCTTCTGTACGGGCCTGCCGGTATGGAGACATGCCTCTTTGTAGAATCGCTGCAGATACTACCACCAAAAATCCAAGCCCGATGGCCAATCCAATCAATAATTTTTTCATTTCCATAACTCCTGGATTTGTTTCGTTTTGAACATTTTCCATTCTAACTGTTCTATTATACCAAAAAAATGCTGGTTATAGGAGGCCGTTTTTGACAGTCCGCATCATTCAGCAAAGAAATGTTTTAATTTTTCCGGCACATCTTCCATAGACACCGTTTCAATCGGCACCTCTTCAGGAACAGCCTGTTGAAATTGGTCGGAATAGACAGCCCGGACGAAGCGATCATCCAAGACAAACAAAACACCTTTATCCTCTTTTTTTCGAATCAACCGGCCGAATCCTTGCTTCATCTTCAATATGGCCCGCGGGAGTGAATCTTCTGTGAACGGGTTTCGGTTTTGCTTTTTCAGACTCTGTTGTCTGGCCTGCACAAGCGGCCTGTCCGGAGACTCAAAAGGCAGACGTGTCACAATCACGATGCGAAGAGATTTACCCGGCAAGTCAATGCCTTCCCAAAAACTATCGGCTCCCAATAAAAGAGCCCCTTGGGATCGGAAAAATCGTTTCAGGATTCTCTCCCGACTGCCTGATAAGCCTTGTGCATAGATGTCTTTGCCTTTCATTTGGTTGCTTCCCGAAAGCATCGTGTAGACTTTTTCCAGTGTTTCCAACGAGTTGAACAACACAAGGGCATTTTCATCACTTTCTTGAGTGATGTTTATAATATACCGTACCAACATCTCCGCGTATTGTTGGGGTGAGAGGCCTTTGATGGCGCGGAGGTCATCCGGGACCCAGACCCGGGCTTGGTTTTGATAGTCAAACGGAGCGGAAAGTTGGAGTTTTTCCAACGTTTTTCCACCCAATTGGCTTTCGAAAAACGAAAAACGCCGGTTTACCGAAAGGGTTCCGCTGGTATAGACAACGTGTGGAATATTGCTTAACACTTTCCCTAAAAACGCTTGGCTTTCTGGTTCATATCGAATCAACCGAAACGTTTCTGAAGGATGTTTTTTCCAGAAATTCATCCAGTAAATATCGGTTGCTTCAGGCGATCGGAAAAGTTGTTGCAGCACCTTCATCTGATCTGCCAATTGATTAAAGACAACATAAATTTCTTCAATTTCTTGTTGCTCAGATTTGGTCCAACGTTCCAAGTTCTTCAACAATACATCCAGCAGGCGATCAGAAAGATACACCGTTTCTTCCATCAAGACCAGCACTGTCTTCGCTTGTTTCCTCAACTGCATCGAGAGGGAAGCAGGCTCAAATGCGATGTCAATGTTTTCGTTTTTCTCTTTCATGCGGTTCACTTCTTTCCGAAAAGCAAACAACCAATTTTCAAGCCACTCTTCCAATTCATCTTCCAAGTAAATTCGGTTCATTTCCAACGAGTCCAAGTGGGTTTCTTTCTCTTCGATTTTAATTAACAGCTTGGACAATTGGTGCATTAGGGACTGCTCGTTTTCTCTGGAACCCAGCTTTTGCATCAAATGTTTTACTTTTCGAAAATCAAACACGTGAGTGGCTGCTTCAGCAGCTACTTTTGGCAAATGATGCGCTTCGTCGACAATCACTTTTTCAACTTTAGGAAGTTCAGCGGTTTCCTTCGCTAAGTCATGGCACAAGAATGCATGGTTGGTCACAATGACAGAAGCTTCTTTCACTCTTTTTCGTGACAATTGATAAAAATCATACGCACCCCACTTGGATGCCGGCAGCTGATCTAAAGACTTCGTTGTTCGGATTTCTGTCCAAAACGAGTGCTGATCATTGATAGGTCCCAGTTCATCCAAATCTCCGGTCATCGTTTCCGTCAACCACACCAACAGTTTCGAACTGTACAACGCTTCCGTTTTATCCAACTCTTCCAACGTGAGTTTGTCCATAAATTTCTCAAGCGATAAGTAATGATGGCGGCTTTTAAGCGTCGCTGATGGAATCGAAAAAGGCAGGTACGGCTCTAGCTCCTTTAAATCTTTTTCAATTAACTGCTGCTGCAGGAGCGTGGTATAGGTACTGATGATAACAGGTTGTTCCTTTGTAGCCGTAAACACAACCGGAAGCAGATACCCTAACGACTTGCCGATCCCGGCAGGCGCTTCTATCGCCAAGTGACGATCAGGATTCTCCTCCATCAAGTATTGGTACGTAGCATTCATCATCTCTTCTTGGTCTGGCCGTACAGTCAGCTCTCCGCTGAACAGATGATTTTTACCCACCGCTTCCAAAGGGTACGCCTTTTCTTCTCTGTACGATTCAGATGAGGCGGATATGTGTTTCCTCAAAGCGATTCCTTCCACAACCATCATCTCTTCCGGAAGATCAGAAGGATACGCCTTCGACTGCTCCAGTGCTTTTTCAAAAAAGAAGCTGGTATCCATTGTTAAGCTTTTAGATAGAGTGGCCAATCTTTCCAATGTCACCAGAGGGAGTCTGTTCGCTTTCTCAAAAAACATCAGTAACAATTCCGCTGTTGCCGCTGCATCTTCCAATGCATCATGTGCTCGATCATGAGTCAAACCAAAGGAATCGGATAGATCGCCTAAGCTGTAACTGTCTTCTTTCGGGAACAAGATTTGGGCCAATTCGACCGTATCGACAGCCGGGCACGCCAAAGGAGGATACCCGGCTTTTTTCAATTCTTCATCTAAAAATCGAAAGTCAAACAACACATTGTGCGCTACGAAGACACAATCTTGGAGCAAATTCCAAATAAATCCCGCTACATCATTGAAAAAAGGCGCGTTTGCTACCATGCGGTTGGAAATCCCAGTTAAGCGTTGAATATTTTCGGGTATCTGTTTTAAAGGATTGATTTTTGTCTCGAAACGCTGGACCACTTTCCCGTCCTGAATCAACACACACCCAAACTGAATGATCCGGTCTCCTTTTGCCGGTTGACTTCCAGTTGTTTCAAGATCGACAACCGCATAAAATGTTTTATCTGTCATCTCTTCCACCTGTCTATCTTAAGATCAGAAAGCAAAAAATGAGCGAATCATTTTGAAAAGTCATTTTTCTTCATTCACTGTCCATGTTTCTGCCGTCTGTAAGAGAGCGTGTTTTTCATTTTCCACTTCCATCTCTACAACCGCTCGTTCAAGCTCATCCAACAATGGCCCCAACCATTTCCCTGCTTTTTTATTTAAGTGCGTCATCAATTCGTTGCCGTTCACTGCTAGTTCGTTGCGTCGTTGAATCGGCAGCTGCTGGTATATTTGTTGGATACGTTCCGGCAGCGCATCTTGATGCAGCAGTTCCAGCATTCGCTCCACTTCCAAACCGACGTCCAATCCCATTTCAAACACATATCGGTTCGAAGGGAGGGACTGCAGCCGTTCCGACAAGCCGATTAAAGCTTTCTTCACAGTGGAAATTTCTTTCTTAGAGCACTTCCACTTTCTCATGAACGGCTCCACTTCTTCCGGAGACAGACCAATGAAATGAAGCAAAAGTGTCCACATTTGGATCGTGGAGGTGAGCGGACCGTTTAAGCGGCACATTTTTTCTAACGCTTCTTTTTCTCCTCTCAACTCAGGGCAGTATCGATACAAACCAGAATCGATGAAAGATTGGATTCCTTTTTTATACCCTTGGCCAAGCATCATTTTAGTAAATTCTACTTGGATTCTCTCCACCGAAATTTTTTCCAACAATGAATGATGTTCCTTGATTGCAGCGAAGGTCTTTTCATCCAGGTGGAAATCCAGTTGTGCCTGGAAGCGTACAGCCCGCATCATCCGTAAGGCATCCTCATAAAAACGTTCAGAAGGCTCTCCAACCGCTTTTATCAAGCGGTGAGACATATCCTCCATCCCATTAAAATAATCGATGATGTGGCCATTCTCGTCCATTGCAAGGGCGTTGATGGTGAAGTCTCTTCTTTTCAAATCTTCTTCAAGGGAGCGTACAAACGTCACGTGATCCGGACGTCGGTAATCTTGGTACTCGGATTCTGTTCGAAACGTGGTGATTTCGTATGATTGGCCTTCGAATAAAACCATGACTGTTCCGTGTTCAATCCCTACATCAATTGTCCGCGTAAAAAGAGACTTCACTTCTTCCGGGAACGCGCTCGTCGCAATATCGACATCCTCAATTTCTTTTCCCAACAGAGCATCCCGTACGCTTCCGCCTACAAAGTAAGCTTCGTATTCATTCTCCTGCAACCGTCTCAAAATAGGGACCGCCTCTAAAAAAGTTTCATTCATCTTCAATTGTTTTGGCATCTAGTGTCCCCACCCTTTTCACTCTATTATGTATCTTTGCGTTCAAATCGGTTTTTGTCACGTTCATTAAATTTCTTCATGACCTGCTCAAATGATTGAGTTAAATCAACATCCAATGAATTGGCCATCGTAATCAACACAAACAGCACGTCTCCCAGTTCTTCTTTTATTTCTTTAGGGGGTTCTTCCTTCTTTTTCTGTTTTTCTCCGTAATGGTGATTGACTTCTCTCGCCAATTCGCCTACTTCTTCCGTTAACCGGGCCATTTGAGCTAATGGTGAAAAATAGCCTTGCTTAAATTGGGCGATATAGGCGTCCACATTTTTTTGCATGTTCTGCATTGTTTTCGTCATTCGAATAACCTCTCTATTGATACAAATCTTATCACTACTCATACTATCAAAAAGTTCAATGGATTCAAATAACCTCTTTCACTGTTCCGAAAGAAAAAAGCGAACGGCAGTGGGTTTCGCCGGTCGCTTTCTCTTCAACAAAACTGTCTTCAGTCTTTGTCCAGTCAATGGTTGGGGTTTTTTTCGCCGTTCATCATGTTTTTCTCAACTGCCTGCAAATTTTTTGACAAGGCAAGAAATGCTTCGCGGTCATCGTTTTCTAGAGCTTCATCAATTTGTGAGAGAATACGCTGTTTTTGAATATTCATCACAAATGCTTCCAATGCTTTTTCAGCGTCCTTTTTTGTCCGTTCCGGAATTGCGTCATTCCAACTGTAAAATGGATTGTCTTCCAATACAGACAAATATTCGACTGATTTCCAAGCATCTTGGAATACCAATTCAATAAATAAATCACTATGCCAGTTTAATCGAACTTCGTGAAAGGCTTGTTCTGGGTTGTCAAACTCGCTCCCGCTTTTATAAAAGAGGAAAGCTTCTTCGTCTGTTCCGATAGTCGACATGACAATACCGCGGTTGGTTTTGTCCGCCGCCTCCACAAAATGTACTTTATTCAGCACAATATCGTGGTTCAGCAAGTAATTCAGTATCCACATCGATTCTCTCCGTTTGAGCTGGTACCGGTCCAGAAACCATCCCAGAAATGCTTTTTTTGCTTCTAACGATACTTGCGCACTCATTTGAACTCCCCCCTTTTTCGTCACCATTTCAACCTAGTTCATTCAACTCATCTCTGATTTGGATGATTTCTATGTCATCTGGTACTAACGTCAAGTATTTGGGAATCAACTCTTTCATTTGGGTCCAGTTTCCTTCTTCCCTTAAGAAAAAGATATACTGTTTCAAAAAGCTTGGATTCTCTTGGAAGTACGGGAAAGCTTTCGCATATGCTCTATCAGCGGCCTCATACTCTTCCAACCCTTCTTGAGCAGATGCTAAAGACCAATAAAACTGCGGATCTGCATCCTGCTGGGTCAGGGATTGTTGAATGATGTCAACAGCTTCTTCAAACCGTTCCTGCTGGAGCAAGAAGTTGACATAGTCCAACTTGTACGTTTCGTTGGACGGTGCCATGGAAATGGCTTCTTTGAAGTATTCTTCCGCCCGTTCTAAGTCGGTTTTTTTGATTGCTATATGGGCACCGATAACAAACAAACGGGGATTGGTTTGATCGACTGTTAAGCCTTCCTCTATCGTTTCAGCCGCCTTTTCCAAGTCTCCAGTCTCTTCCAGCGCTTCAGCCAAAAATGGATAGACGGATGTATAAGAATAGTCCAACTCTTTTACTTTGGAAAAACGGTCCACGGCTCGGGAGTAGTCTTTTTTCTGGAAGTAGGTGAAGCCAAGTTGGAATACTTTGTCCACTGTTTCTTCCTCTGCCGTACTTTTTTCCAAGTATGACACAGCTTCATCCCATTTACCCAGAGCACTGTACGCACTGCCGATACGTCCGTCCAATCGGATTCCGACAAATGTCTCGTGTCCTTCTTCCAATAAGCCTTCGTAAATGTGTACCGCTTCCAAATAGCGTCCCACCGAAAAGTACAATTCAGCAAGCGCAAACTGTACGACAGGATCGCTATCCGTCAACTCCCTCGCTTCCAACAATTTCTGTTCGCTGACTTCGTGCAGCCCTTGCACTTGATACAAATCCGCCAACACCAACAACGCCTGCGGATAAGCCGCACTGCTTTCTTTGATTTGAAACAGCCAGTCAAACGCGCGATCATCGTCTCCATCTTCAATAGCGATTTCCGCCAGATTGACCCGCAATTCATCATCGCCTGGATGTAATTCCAGTAGATGCAGCAGCAGCGTCTGTGTTTCTTCTAGAAAACCTAACTGGTACAAACTGTCCGCCAGCAAGTATAATTCTTCCGACGAATCCTTTCTCATTGCCTCATGAAAGTATTCGTAAGCTTCGTTCATTTTTTCTTGTTGAATTGCTTCTATCATACGTTGTGAATTTGACATTACCGATACCTCTTTGCACTCTCTAGTTGTTTTACTTATTTTATCACACTTTAACAGTCAAGTCAGTGAAAGCAATCCATGTAACCGAAATATACAAAAAGAGCCGCTGAAACCAGCGGCCCTTCTTGATAGAATGAGTATCATTCATCTCCATATGTTATGAATGAGTATCTACGATTTCGTCGTATGTTTGTTTAGGAGCTCATTCTTATTCTTTAACTGCATCCTTCAAAGCTTTACCTGGTTTAAATGCAGGAACTTTGCTTGCAGCGATTTCGATTTCTTCTCCCGTTTGAGGGTTGCGACCTTTTCTTGCAGCACGGTCACGAACTTCAAAGTTACCAAAGCCAATAATTTGGACTTTTTCACCTGCGCTCAATGTTTCTTTGATAGAATCAAAAACAGCGTCCACAACTGGTGCAGCGTCTTTTTTAGACAAACCAGCTTTATCAGCTACTTTTTCGATCAAATCTGCTTTATTTGCCATGTGTACTTCACCTCCCTCAAAAGAGAATCGATGCATTTACGACGCATAATCGGAATAGCATCTGCTTGTCACTCTTGAGTGGTCCAAGAGTGATCCGAAGCGAAACGCGTATCGGTAACGCATTTCAATTAAAAAGATATCACACAAACGTTGCCATAGCAATCATTTTCATTCATAAATCCTTGATTTTGCTACATTTTCACCAAAATTGGACGATTGAATCATTTTCTTTGACGTGGAATGATCCGGATAGGCGTTCCTTGGAAGTTAAAGGTTTCGCGAATGCGATTTTCCAAGTAACGATTGTAAGAAAAGTGCATCAGTTCCGGATCGTTGACAAACACCACAAAAGTAGGCGGCTTGACGGCCACTTGTGTTGCATAGTAAATACGCAATCTTCTTCCTTTATCTGTCGGTGTCGGGTTCATTGCCACCGCATCCATAATCAACTCGTTCAATACGGAAGATTGTACTCGCAAGTTTTGGTTGATATTGACTTGTTCAATCAGTTCCGGTAGACGATCCAGACGTTGTTTCGTTTTTGCCGACACAAAAATAATGGGTGCATAACTTAGATAAGGAAATTCTTTCCGAATATCCATTTCAAATTCCTGCATCGTATGGGTGTCTTTTTCGACCGTATCCCACTTGTTCACGACAATGATAAGTCCTTTTCCTGCTTCGTGGGCATACCCAGCCACGCGCTTGTCTTGTTCTCTGATACCTTCTTCTGCGTTTATCACGCAAAGTATGACATCTGAGCGTTCAATAGCACGCATGGCGCGTAAGACGCTGTATTTTTCAGTGTTCTCGTATACTTTTCCTCTTTTGCGGATTCCTGCAGTGTCCACCACGATGAACTCTTGTCCTTCTTTTGTCAAAAAGGAGGTATCGACCGCATCTCTCGTAGTTCCTGCAATATCAGAAACAATCACGCGCTCTTCTCCAATAATGGCATTCACCAAAGAGGATTTCCCTACGTTCGGACGGCCAATCAAGCTGAAGCGAATGGCTGTTTCGTCGTCTTCTTCTCCGTTTCCTTTTGGAAAATGTTCGACAACTTTATCCAGCAAATCTCCTAATCCAAGACCGTGACTTCCGGAGAGTGGATACGGTTCGCCCAACCCGAGCGAATAAAATTCATAAATATCGCTTCGTCTCTCCGGGTTATCCACTTTATTGACTGCCAACACAACCGGCTTGCCGGAGCGGTACAATATAGGAGCTACTTGTTCGTCAGCATCTGTCACACCCTCCACAACACTTGTCATGAATATGATGACGTCTGCTTCTTCAATCGCGATTTCTGCCTGATGGCGGACTTGTTCCATCAACGGCTCGTCTTCCATGGTGATTCCGCCGGTGTCAATGATGGAAAACTCTGTTCCCAGCCATTCTGCTTCCGCATAAATTCGATCCCGGGTCACACCAGCGACATCTTCCACGATGGAGATCCTTTCTCCAGCAATACGGTTGAATATCGTGGATTTTCCTACATTGGGTCTGCCTACAATAGCAACGACAGGTTGGGCCATATTATCACTTCTCTCAAAAATAAATTTTAACATGCGAAAAACGGCATGCGGAAGAAAGTCCCACATGCCGTCTTCTGGGAAATCAATTATTGATTGTCTTCAGAATCTTCGCCTGTGATGTCAGAAAGTTGTTCTCCTAGAAGATCTCCCAAAGTAAATCCAGTATCTGGACTTTCAAGTTCAACTGGTTTTTGTGATTGGGTTTGACGAGGTTTGCTTTCTGTTTGCTCAGGTTTTTCTTCCAAAGCTTTGATGCTTAGAGACAAACGTTCTTCTTCAGGTTTTACGTCGAGTACTTTCACTTGGATAACATCTCCAGGTGTCAATACTTCGTGCGGAGTTGCGATGTGTTTATGAGAAATTTGAGAGATATGCACAAGTCCTTCGACTCCTGGGAATACCTCAACAAATGCTCCAAAGCTGGTCAAACGTTTAACTGTTCCATCAACTACATCGCCTTTTTGAACGCGGTCTTCGATGCCTTCCCATGGTCCAGGAAGAATTTCTTTGATGGACAAGGAAATGCGCTCACGTTCTTTGTCTACGGAAAGAACTTTCACATCAATTTCTTCTCCGACGTTCAACTTGTCAGATGGATGTTCAACGTGCTCATGTGCAATTTGAGAAATGTGAACCAATCCGTCCACACCGCCTAAATCGATGAATGCACCAAAGTCAGTCAAACGTGCCACTTTACCTGTTACAGTTTGACCTTCTTCCAAGTTGTCCAACACTTCTTCTTTCTTCGCATCCAATTCTTTTTCAAGGATAGCTTTACGGGAAAGGATCAAGCGGTTTTCGCTTGGCTCAATTTCGATAATTTTGAACGTGTACGTTTCTCCTTGGAAAGGAGTGAAGTCTTCGATGTATTCGGTGTCTACCAATGAAGCCGGTACGAATCCACGAACACCTGCGTCAACTACCAATCCGCCTTTAACGATGTTTGTTACAGGAGCTTCAATTGTCTCTCCCGCTTCAAACTTCTCTTGCAATTCGTCCCAAACTTTTTTCGCATCAATACGACGTTTGGAAAGCAGGTAGCCACCTTGTTCTTTATCTTTGATTTCTTTGATCACGACCAAGTCAACCACATCTCCGACGTTGACTACATCAGTCACGCTCTCAAAAGGTGCAGCGGACAATTCATTTTTAGGGATAACCCCTTCTTGTCCTCCGCCCAATCCAACGATAGCTTGCTGATTGTCGTCGATTGTCAGGATTTCTCCTTCCACTACATCACCGATGTGGATTTCTTGTACGTTTTTCATTACTTCGGTCATCGATTCCGCAGCCTCTTCACCTTCATCGGCAACGGTATCGCGGACCGTTTGTACTTGATTGTCTTCTTGGGGCATGGCGTCTTCTACAGCGTGCCCGTCAACGCTTTGGACTTCTACTTGCTGTTCAGCGACTTCTCTTGCCTCTTCTTCAGTCACTTCTCCAGCGTTTTGTCCTTCACCCTGCCTCATATTCATGTTATCCTTCATTTGCTCATTGTCAACCATGATAGCGTCCTCCTAAATAACCATTTGTTTCTATATAAGTTAATTGTATCGAACTTTTGAACAGAATGCCACCGAAAATGCTTAAAAATCGTGTTTTCATCTAAATAGGAAGATTTTCACTTACTTAGAGAAAGCGATTTCTTTGATTTTTTCTACCACTTCAGGGATGGACAACCCTGTTGTATCGATTAAATGGGCATCTGAGGCCTGTTTCAATGGTGCGACTTCCCGATTGCTGTCTTTGTAGTCTCTTTCTTCAATCTCTCTGGTAAGGTCTTCCAAAGAAGTGGTGATGCCGCGGGATTGGTTTTCCTTAAACCGTCTCATTGCTCTTTCTTCCACACTGGCGATGAGAAAAATTTTGACATCTGCTTTCGGAAGCACGACCGTCCCTATGTCTCTCCCATCCATGATGACCCCTTGTTTTTGAGCCATTTCTCGTTGTCTCTCGACCATCACTTCTCTTATTTTTGGATGAGCTGAGACGATAGATACAGAATTGGTTACATCTGCATTGCGAATGACTTCTGTTACTTCGGTTTCGTTCGCGTACACTTTTTGATCGGACCCATTTCTTTCGAAACGAATAGACAGATCTTCTAAGATACGCAACAATTCTTCTTCATTTTCAATATCGGCTTTTCTTTTCAACGCTTCATAGGTCAATGTCCGATACATGGCTCCGGTGTCAATATAAATTAATCCCAAGTCTTTCGCTACCTTTTTTGACACGGTGCTTTTTCCGGACGATGCTGGACCATCCACTGCAATTGAGAGCATTTTTTCCATCTTATCAACCCTTTTCACTGTATGTACTTTTCTTTATTAAATAATTGATTTCAAAACAAAAAGCGGGACCAACCCGCTTTTTCCATTCTATCTATTTTGTTTGATTTATTCAACTCGGAGCACTGTCCCAACTTGGACGCTGTCCGCTGTAATTCCATTCAATTGTTTCAGTTCATCGGTGGTCATACCGTGGTTCAACGCAATGCGGTACAAGTTGTCTCCGGGTTTTACGGTATAAGTGTTGTATGAAGTTTCTTCAGGTTCTTCGGTAACGACCGGTTCTTCTTCAATAGTTTCTTCTGTTGAAGTTTCAGCTGTGGTTGTTGTTTCGTCGACAGTTGATGGAGGAAGTTCGTTCGTCTCCTCTTTCACTGTTTCTGTTTCAGGTTCCTCTTTTGTTTCTGGTTTCGTTTCTTTTTTAGTTTCCTCTTGGACTTCGGCTTCTTCTGCTTTTTCTTGAGTCTTCGTTTCTTCAGGTTCTTCCGTCTCTTCTCTTTCTTCTTCCACGTTTGAAGATTGCGGTTGGACAGATGTACTATTTTTTGAGACCTGGATTTGTTCTTCCGTTTGGACAGGTTCATTGGAAACGGCGGCCGGTTCGCTGGACCACCATATGTAAGCCCCCACCGGCAATATAATCAATAAAACCAGAAAGATGATTGTAGTAGTTAAAATAGGCGGAATGCCACGTTCTGCTTTTTTTCTTGCGCTTCTGGAGAGATTGGTTTCCATATAGTCACTGTCATCATCAAATCTTTTTGACCACAAACCTTCATTGTCGGAGTGAGAATTCTTTTTGGTCATAGTATTCCTCCTCAGGCGATTTCATTTATATTGTAACATAATTGCAATATAAATGGAGAGTGTATTTTAAATATGGAATAATTTTTCGAGTATAATTGACCAATTTTCGTCACGTTTTCGATGTCTTAAATAATCATCGGAAGAATCTTGGAACTCCTTCAAAAAATCAGGGTCGCAACTTGAACAGCACGCACCTGGTTGATCCGACTCGACAGCTTCATCAAAGTATGCCAGCAAAAATTTCCTTTTGCATTGAGTTGTATGGACATAACGCAGCATAAAATCCAACTGCATCCACTTGAATTTTTTTCTGTACTCGATTTGTTCCTTTGCTTTTTCAAAAGAGAATCCTACTTTTTTGTAATGAAGAGCGATCTCTTCTCTGGTGTCTTCCGCGATTCGCTTCTCATGCTCTTTTCCTGCATAGACCTGCATCAAATGATGTTCTTCAGGCAAAGAGTTTTCCTGCAGGTGCATTTGGATATATTGATCCCCTTCCTCAAAGAGCAAAATCGCTGCACTTTCTTTGCCGTCCCTGCCACAGCGGCCAATTTCTTGCATATATGCTTCAGGGTTCGCCGGCATGTGGTAATGAATGACGAATCGGATGTTTTGTTTGTTCACACCCATTCCAAAAGCGCTGGTGGCGCAGATAACGTCCAATTCATCATTCAAAAATTGTTCTTGAATTTTCACCTTATCTTCTGCAGGAATATCTGCATGGTACGTTTCAACCTGAAGAGAGGTTTCTGCTTGAAGTTTTCGAGCTGTTTCATCCGCGGTTTTTTTGCTGGAAAAATAAACAATCCCCGGTTTTTTCAAGTATTGGACATAATGAAGCAGCCTTTCTTGTTTGTTATTCCGGCAAATTTCAGTATGCATTTTAATGTTGTGGCGATCGATAGGATAAGCCACTTCTTGTGTTGTAGATTCGTTCATTTTCAGCGACCGCTTGATTTGTCCCCTAACTTGTTTGGTGGCTGTGGCGGTGAGGGCCATTGTGAGCGGAAAACCCAGTTCCTCACGTGCTCGTCCAAGAAGCAAATATTCTGGACGGAAATCTAATCCCCATTGTGAAATACAGTGGGCTTCGTCCACCACAAAAAGTCGGATGGGACACTTTTTCAATCGGTTCAACACATGCGAGTACTGCAGCATCTCTGGGGAGAGAAACAAAAAACGTAGCTCATGTAAATGGTCCAATACCCACCGTTTTTCCCCACTGGTCAGAAGACTGTTTAAGGCTGCCACTCTCTTTTCTCCCATACGTTTCATTCCGGACACTTGATCCTGCATCAATGACAACAACGGGGAAACAATGAGAGTCAGTCCTCCCAAATAGTATCCAGTCAATTGATAGCAAACGGATTTTCCGGTACCAGTAGGAAGCATGACCACTGTGTCCTTTCCGTTCAGTGCAGAAAAAATGGCTTCCTCTTGGCCGGGACGGAAGGTCTCATGCCCAAATTTTTCTTCAAGCAGTTCATACACTCGATTCCGTTGCATCTTTTCGCTTCCTCTCAATTTGTACTAAACGATAACAGTAAAACGGAAGATCATTCATCCGTTCAGACAATTTTTTGTAGGGAATGTCCGTTGTTTTTTCCATCTCTTGGTGCAAAAAATGCCAAACTGACTGGGGAACATATTGTTCAATAGGAAAATGCGGATTCACAATGGCCAGTTCAATGATATGCTCGTGCACAGTTCCCAGTTTTAATTTTCTCTTCTGAGCGATCTCTTCGAGCGGATAGTCCTGTTGTAAATACTGACCTGTAATCCATACACTTTCCGAAAGACCTTCGTATGTCTCTTTATCGGTTTGAGTATACAAAGATGCAAACAAAGGAAAAAGCGCAGTATTTTCTTCAATCAACGTGTACGCGGCATGGAGAGCGTTCAATATAAAGAATTCCATCTCTTCCGTCTCCATGTTCAGGCGCTGGGCCGTTTGATGATGAGTGGCCCCGATTTGACCGTGACCGGTCAGCCTCATGGCCAATGCATTCGCCATTCGCGGTTCCATTCGCTCAAAGAGTTGTTTCCATTCCACCACAAGTTGTCTGGTTGTATCTTTTTCCAAAGGGGCGAATTTTTTTATCCATTGTTTGCACCAACGCTGGTGCGCATAGTTTTTGATTACGGGAGTATATTGGCGGTTTCCATAACTTTTCTCAGAGAAAATTTGAGTCACCAACTGCATTCGTTCCCACAGTGGTTTCGTAAGGTTGCCGTAGCGCAGGGATTGAAGATGTGCAGGGAAATGATGTTCCTTAAAGTATGTTTCCACTTCTTGTTTCCCTGTACTGGTCAGTTGATAAAAGGATTCTTCCACTCTCTCCAGCCATCCTTGGCGGCTTGCGGCCACGATCAACGCTTCAAACTCTTTCCTGGTCAAAGATTCACTGAGAGAAAAATAATTCAAGAGATTTTTTTCCAAAGCTTGATACAACGTAGACGCTGTCCTTTTTCCAGTCAAGATGTGATACAGCTGAGCGGTTTTAAGGTGTGGCGATCGCTGGAAGAGGGATAAGATAAAGTAACTGAGATAAGTAGCACGGCTTGACATAGCAAAGCTCCTTTGAGTAAAACTTGTCTTTCATTTATTGTAGTTATTTTAGCTTCAGTATACTACATCCAATATAATATTAGTCGGTTCATATTTAAATACGCAAAAACCGGAACTTTCATTTCGAAAGTCCGGTTTTTTATTAAGCGATGCGTTCTTTTTGACTGATGCCAAATCTCTTTTTGTTTTTTGCAATCCAAGGATAAAGTTTGGCGCTCACTGCGAAAAAGGCGGCGGCAACAATCGGCCCTTTCAATAAATTAAACGGGATAACTGCCAGCAGCAAGTATTCTCTCATCGGGCCGACATCAAAGTTCATCAACGCCATGTACAACGGGGCCAGGACAACCCAGTTGAGTAAGGATAACACAACGGTCAAGGTCAGCGTCCCCGCTGCGGAAGCGATAACCTTGTTTTTGAAACTTGTGCCTTGTTTTTTCAATAAGAAATACAAAGGCAATGTGTATGAGACCGATGCGATGAATGCAGCAGCGTCTCCAATAGGGATACCTGCTTCCCCACCGGTTTGCGCATAATGAATCAACGAACGTAGAAAGGCGATGAGAATACCCCCTCCTGGTCCATACATGTACATCCCAATCATCACCGGAACATCACTGAAATCGATTTTCAAAAATGGGACGGCCGGCAGAATGGGAAATGAAAATTGCGAAATGACGAAAGCAACCGAAGCCAGCATCGCAATTCCAACCATTCTTTTTGTCTTACTGTTACTCATCACATAATCCTCCTATAGGATTCATGCAAAAGGGGTGGCTCACAGGGCGGTTTTAATTCTCTGCAGCCCTAATTCCTGTTGTCAAATTTTTGAAGTGAAACCAAAAAAAGCCCTGTTGGTCCCACTCCAGGTAACAACAGGGCTTTAGAGGACAAATTATTTTATGCCGCCCAAAAAAGCCCATCTTCTTTATCCAGACTTTACTGTCGGTACTGGAATCACACCAGTTCGGCTGATTGTCGCCAATCAGTTCGTGGACTATACCACCGGTCGGGAATTACACCCTGCCCCTGAAGATGAATCTTGCTTATGTTTTACAAGTACTATTATATCTCTACTTCGAATAAAAAGCAACAGCTTTTTTCAATGTTTCACTCTGTTCTGTTTTCTTCCCACTTTTCAATATAAGGAAGATGGATGAAGAAGGACGTCCCTTTGCCAAATTCACTTTTCACTTCGATAAAACCTTCATGAGCTTCAACGATGTTTTTGACAAGAGACAGCCCGATTCCGGTTCCGCGTTTATTGCTTATTTGGTTTTCTCTTGATTTATCCGCTTTATAAAAGCGATCAAAAACAAATGGAATATCTTCTGCAGGTATACCGCTGCCGTTATCATGCACTTCCAGCACCACCTCATCCACCAGTGTATCAAACTTGGCGTGAAGAGTGACTTTTCCACCTTCGCGTGGGTGCGCCATTTGTGTATGGCGGATGGCATTATTTAATAGGTTTACAAACACCTGGTCCATCTTATCACGGTCCATATAGCAATTGACCACGTCTTCAGAAACGTCGTATGCCAATTGGATTCGTGCTTCATCCGCCATTGTTTTGAAGCGGGAAACCAGACGGGAGAAGTAATCACCAATATCAACCATCTCTTTGTGTAAGTCAATATATCCAGCTTCCATCCTGGATAAGTCTAGCATTTCATTTACCATGCGGTTCATCCGCTCCGCTTCATCCCGGATAATGGAGGCCATTTCTTTCTTTTCCTCCACCGACTCAGCCACATCATCCAATATGGCTTCGCTGTAACCTTGCACCATCACGAGCGGCGTCCGGAGTTCATGTGAAATGTTGTTGATGAAATCCACTCTGGTCTTATCCAGCCGATGTTCTTGCGTCAAATCCTGAATGGATACAATATTTCCTCGAATATGCTGCGTGTCTTCTTCCGAAACCGGAAAGACGTTGATGGAATAAAAATTGTCATTTAATTCCATCGCAAAATGAATGGTGGTCATATGTTCCACCGCTTCTTTTATTCTGTTCTCCAACTCATTTCCTGCTTCTTCCGGGTACTTTTCCTTATAAAGCCTGTATTGCTGCAAAAAGAGTTCCCCAGCAGGGTTGGACTGCAGCAAGGTCCCATCTTTATCGTAGTACAGTACACCCGTATCAATGCTGTTCATAATATTTGCAAGCAGGTTTCTTTCCTGCGAAATGGCTGTCGCGGACGTCTCCAAGGCGTTCCCCATTTTATTCATCGCCATGGCTAATTGAGCCAAATCGTCACGCCCATGGATAGGCACTTCTTTACGGAAATCATTTTTCGCATACAGAAAAGCCGTTTCAGTCATCTCATGAAGAGGATCTGAAATTGTTTTTTTCAAATAAAAGAAATACAACACCGATAAAAAGAGGTAAACAACGATCAACCAACCTAATATAGTGTTGGTGCGTTTTTCAATCTCATTCAAAAACGCTACATCTGCATAAGAGTACAATGTATACTCCGTGCCATTGACTTCAAAAGGAAAGACGCGAAAAACAAACGGCACCCGTCCTTGATTCTCTACCTGCAGGGTGGAATGAATCATTCCTCTTTCATTGCTTTCAATTATTTCCACCGCTGATTCATTTTGAAACAATTCGGTTCTGAATTCTGAAGGAAGTTCCTCAAAAAGTTCTCCATATTCCACAGAATTCTCTTCTTCAGAGCGAACATCGTAATAGATCTTTGATTCAATCAAGCCATAATCTTCAATGCTGTTTATTAAAAAATGTGGATCCCTCCAGCTCAGGGTTTCCACATTTTCAATAATCTGGTTAAAGTCTTTCAAATACATGTCTTCAACTTGTTCGGAATAGAACAAGCCGTAAAATAGCGAGGTCGCTAAAAATGAAAACAAAATAAAACCAATAGTATAAATCCATAGTCGAACAGCTACAATATTGACATTCATAAAGAATTCACCTACTCATCGTCAGCAGGCGGACAGGAATTTAACTTATAGCCAAGTCCCCAAACTGTTTCAATCATTTTTGCTGCTTTAGGGGATTTCTTGGATAATTTTTCCCGAAGTCGTTTGATGTGGGTGTCGACCGTTCTTAGATCCCCAAAGAACTCGTATTTCCATACTTCCCGCAACAACTGCTCTCTTCCAAAAATTTGGTCGGGTGAAGACATTAAATAGAGCAACAAATCGTACTCTTTCGGTGTCAAATTGACTTGTTGGCCGTCTGCTAAAACCCGGTGAGCTTGGTTGTCCACTTCCAAGTGCGGAAGTTTGATGACATCCAAATCATCTGCTTCTTTTGTACTTTCCGGCTGTGTTCGTCTTAAAATGGCGCTTACACGCAATACAATCTCGCGTGGACTGAACGGTTTGACAATATAATCATCCGCGCCCACTTCCAATCCTTGAATCCGGTTTGCTTCTTCCCCTTTTGCAGTCAGCATCATGATTGGGGTGTTTTTTTCTTCGCGCAGAGCTTGAGCGACATCAATCCCATCCATTTTAGGAAGCATCAAGTCTAGTAAAATCAAATCATAATCATTGTTCATCGCCATATTTAAAGCAGCTTCGCCATCTGCTGCTTCCTCAATGGTATAATTTTCTTTTTCCAGATACATTTTTAACAGTCTTCTGATACGGTCTTCATCATCGACCACTAGTATGGTTTTGTTTTCTTCGGCCAATTCCTACACTCCTTTACGAACCATGATTGGCATGTCTCAAATATGATTATACAAGAGAAATCAAGGGTGCGCCAATGATAGGTCACTGGGCTCTCTTATTTTTGGCTGCTCTTTGCCAAACGTATCAATTCATTTACTTCGAAAGGCTTTAATTCACGCCATTCTCCAGATTGCAATCCGCCCAAAGTCAAGGAACCATAAGTTTCTCTCTTTAACTTCATGACTGGGTGCTTGACCGCTTCAAACATTTTTTTCACTTGCTGATTTCGGCCTTCATGGATGGTCAGCTCCACCATCGTTGTTTCTTTTTTGTAGTCTTGAGATAAAATTCGTCCTTTTGCGGGTGCGGTTCGTTTCCCGTCAATCACCACACCTTTTTCTAGTTGGCGCAAAGTTTGTTTGTTTAAGATTCCTTTCACTTTAGCCACATAGGTTTTATCAATTTCGAACCGAGGATGCATCAATAGATTCGCAAATTCCCCGTCATTCGTAAGAATCAATGCTCCTGTTGTGTCATAATCCAACCGTCCGATCGGATAAATCCTTTGCGGAATCTCAGGCAACAAATCGACGACTGTCTTTCTGCCTTTTTCGTCGGACACAGAAGAGATGACGCCACGAGGCTTGTTCAATAAAAAATAAACGGGATGTTCCCGCTCAACTACTATCCCGTCTACTGCAATTGTATCTTGGCGGCTAACTTTGGTGCCCATATCCGTGACGATTTCTCCATTCACGGTCACCCGTCCTTCAGCAATCAGCTGTTCAGATTTTCTTCGTGAAGCCACGCCGGCATGCGCCATCACTTTTTGTAAACGCTCCATTTATTCATCTCCTTTACTCTTCAAACGTCTTCTGAAACGTTTCGAAAAATAAGTTATCTTCTTTTTCTTCTTCGTCGATAGACAATTCTGGCAGTTCTTCCAAACTCTTCAAGCCAAAATAGTCCAAAAATGCGTCTGTCGTCCCATACAAAACCGGTCTGCCAGGAGTTTTTAACCTTCCTTTTTCAGCTATCAATCCATGCAGCGACAGCTTTTGGACGGCTCCTGAAGACTGAACACCTCGAATTTCATCAATTTCCATCCGAGTGACCGGTTGTTTGTACGCAATAATGGATAGCACTTCCAATATTGCTTTTGTCAGATTCCCACTCGCCGGGGAATGCGCATAACTTTTAACCACTTCTGCGTATTCTTTTTTCGTTACCAATTTAAATCTTTTTGCAGTGTCGATGACGCTCAACGCGCAACTTTCCCGTGAGAGGTATTGTTCTTTCAGCTCATGGAGAGCCTGCATCACTTCATCTTCAGAAATTTCAAGGAGTCGTGACAATTCATCTGCCCGTACTCCTTCTTCACCTGCAACAAATAATATAGCTTCTATTGACGCTAAACGATTCATCATCAACGTTCCTTCTATCTTTCGAACTGATTGTTTTACCCTTGCGCGCTATAAAAAGAGAGAACAATGTCCCCATAGCTCTCTTCTTGTTCAGCTTGGATTTTATTTTCTTTCACCAATTCCAACAGCGCCAGGAAAACTGTGACTACTTCTCTTTTATTGGGAGACTCGAACAGTTCAGCAAAAAACACTTTCCCTTTATCTGAACTTCTTAATCTCTCCTCTATTAGATCCATTTTTTCATGTATGGACACTTCTTCCGCTTCCACTACTTTGGGAGGCGCCTCTGCTATCGATTTTCGCTTCAGGACATTCGCAAAAGCCATCATTAATTCGTTCATCCCAGCCTGGTTCGGTCGCAACTGAACATTGACTTGGTATTGAGACAAATCAGACGGCTCCTTCGAATACAACAGTCGACGCTCTTGTTGTTTTTCATCCAATTGCTGAGCAGCACGTTTAAATGCTTGGTATTCCAACAGCATTGCCGTCAGCGACTCTCTCGGATCTTCTTCAGTCAAAAACGCTTCTTCCTCGAATTCATCGATTGCTTCTTTCCTCGGGAGCAGCATGGCACTTTTGATGGACATCAAAGTAGCAGCCATGACCAGGTATTCTCCGGCGATATCCAATTGCAGCTCTTTCATCGCATGAATGTATTCCATATATTGAGATGTGACTTCAGCAATGGGAATATCGTAAATATCCAATTCCAATTTCTGAATCAGGTGCAACAATAAATCAAGCGGCCCCTCAAACACATCGGTTTTCACCGTCAAATCAGACATCTCTTCACTCCTTAATCGGACTGGCCGAGTTGTCTTGTTTCAACCGGGCACTCTCTTGTTGCCATTTGGTTACCAAAGAAACCGTCTCTAAGGTTCCTGAAATCTTTTTCGGTGCAAATTGTTCTGAAACTGCATCCAGTATTTTGAAGGACAATTTTTCATTTCGGTACGATGGATTGATTGCAATGTGTCTCATCAACACAACTGCATCCTCTTCTTCAATCCCTATGACAGCAACCAGATCATTTGTTTCTTGACTTCTCCATAAAAAAAGTCTGCGGCTGTCTTCCTTTTGATACCATTCCATTTCAGATATTAAGCGTTGGGTATCTTTTAAATCAGGAACAAAAGAAAGCAAGCCCATTGCAATTTTTTGATAATCTGATTTGTATTCGACTAGCATTGTTCCCCTCCAATTAAAGGTAGAGCTGACACCATTTTAGGCATCCTCTAAAATCACTTTCTATACTTTAACACAAACAATCCCCTTTCACAATTGCTCTCGGGGGCTGAGAGCAGTTTGTTTGCGCGGGACACAGATGTGTTTTGTTTCATTATGAAGGGAATCGATAAAAACAGCAGAAAGAAGGGAACTTGACTGTGATCAAGCTCCCTCAAAATAGTTACATGTTTTCTGGCATCGCACGGACTGTTTCTTTAACGACTTGTTTAAATGTTTCTTTCACTCGTTGAGTGGTTTCCACGACTTCTTCGTGATTTAATTCCGCTTGCATTCCAGCAGCCAGGTTGGTAATACAGGAGATCCCTGCTACTCGCAACCCAGTGTGACGAGCGACAATCACTTCAGGAACCGTGGACATTCCGACAGCGTCCGCTCCGAGTGTCCGAGCCATACGCACTTCTGCAGGCGTTTCGTATGTTGGACCAGAGAAGGCCATATACACGCCCTCACGAAGGGTGACATCCAAGCCACCAGCCACGTCTTTAATGATTTCTTGATAAGCAGGATCATAGGCGTTAGACATGTCAACGAAGCGTGGGCCTTGTGTGTCATCGTTCGGGCCGATCAATGGATGGTCTCCCAGGTAATTGATATGGTCTGTTATCAGCATCAATTCTCCCGGAGTAAACGTCTCATTGACGCCTCCAGCCGCATTCGTAACCACCAGTGAGTGCACACCTAATGCTTTCATCACCCGTACAGGGAAAGTCACTTCTTGGAGGGAATAGCCCTCATAGTAATGGAAACGGCCTTGCATAGCCACGACTTGTTTGTCTCCAATTGTTCCGTAGACCAATTGGCCGGCATGGCCGGCAACTGTGGAAACTGGAAATCCTGGAATGTCTTCATATGGCACTGCCACTGAGTTTTCGGCTTCATCGGCCAATTCGCCCAAACCGGAACCAAGAATCAAACCGACTTTAGGTGCGGTGATTCCTTGTTCACGCAAATAATCTGCTGCTTTGTTGATTTTTTCCGTCATTGCATGTGTGTTTTGTCCCATTATGCTGCTCCTCATCTACTTTTATTTCAAATCTGTCAAAAAACTTTCGCCGAATCCCGTGTTTTGTACCCCGAAATTCTCTGCAATGGTTGCACCGATATCAGCGAAAAATCCTTGTTCCAATCGTCCACGTTCTTTCATGGAAGGAGAGTATACCATCAACGGTACATATTCACGCGTGTGATCCGTTCCTGGGAAAGTCGGGTCGTTTCCATGGTCTGCTGTAATGATCAGCAAGTCGTTGTCATCAAGTTTTTCCATTATTTCCGGAAGGCGGGCGTCAAATTCTTCCAGTGCCTCGCCGTACCCTGCCACATTTCTACGGTGTCCGAATTTCGCATCAAAGTCAACCAGGTTGGTGAAACTCAACCCGTGAAACTCTTTGTCCATGACTTGCAACAGTTTGTCCACACCGTCCATATTGCTTTCTGTACGCACGGACTCTGTGATTCCCTGTCCATTGAAGATATCATTGATTTTCCCAACAGCAACGACATCTTTCCCGCCTTCTTTCAAATAATCCAGCACTGTTTTTCCAAATGGATCGAGAGCATAATCATGACGGTTGCTGGTCCGGGTGAAGTTGCCTGGTTCCCCAACGTACGGACGGGCAATGATTCGGCCGATCATATATGGTTCGTCAGCGGTAATTTCACGTACGTATTCACAGATAGAAACAGTTCATCCAAAGGAATGATGTCTTCATGAGCCGCAATCTGCAGGACAGGATCCGCTGATGTATAGACAATCAAATCTCCTGTTTCCATTTGATGCGCTCCATATTCATCGATGATTTCAGTCCCGCTTGCCGGTTTGTTTCCGACAATTTTCCGGCCGGTATGTTCTTCAATTTGTTGGATCAAGTCATCGGAAAATCCATCTGGAAATACACGAAATGGTTTCTGGATATTCAATCCCATGATTTCCCAGTGTCCGGTCATGGTGTCTTTCCCTACGGAGACTTCTTCTAATTTTGTGTGGTATCCCAAGCTCTCAGCATCTTTTTTGACGCCCTTTAATGATTCAATGTTTCCTAAACCTAAACGCTCCATGTTCGGAACAGTCAAGCCGACACGTTCAGCGATATGTCCTAATGTGTGGGCACCTTTGTCACCGAACTTTTCCGCATCGGGCGCTTCGCCAATTCCGACTGAATCTAATACAATCAAGTGTACACGTTTATACATGCAAACAGCCTCCTTCAATTATAGGTCCTCAAGCTCTTGGATGATACGTTTTGTATACAGAGGACAAACGGTGCTTAGTGATATGCGTATAAATTTGGGTAGTGGAAATATCTGAATGCCCCAAAAGTTCTTGCACAACTCTTAAATCTGCGCCGTTTTCCAATAAATGGGTTGCAAAAGAATGACGCAACGTATGTGGGGTCACTTCTTTTTTTATGCAGGCTTTCCGCACCAAAGCTTTCAAGTTTTTCCATACACCTTGCCTAGACAAGCTTTTCCCCCGGTGGTTCAAAAACACATACGGAGATTCCTGCCCTCTTTGTTCTAACTTGCTCCGGCTGTAAGTCAAGTACTCTTCCAACCATTTAATCGCGGTTCCGCCAATAGGAATGATACGCTCTTTGTCGCCTTTTCCTTTTGTTTGGATCAATCCCATGGACAGATGCAAATCGTCCATCTTTAGATTAGTCACTTCAGACACCCGTAGCCCCGTTGCATACATGACCTCTAAAATTGCCCGGTCTCTTAGTCCAAGTTTTGAAGAAGTGTCCGGTGCTTCAATCAATCGTTCCACTTCAGAAGCGGATAATATTTTAGGAAGCTTCTGTGCTTTCTTCGGTGTATCGATATGCAGCATCGGGTCCAGCGCCATAACATTTTCTTGATGGAGATACTGATGAAACTTCCGCAAACTAGACACCATCCGAATGATTGTATTCGAAGACTTGTTTTCTTCCTTCAAACTTTGAAGGAAAGACAGCACAAAGAAACGATCTACTTCATTCCAATCTTTTTTGCCGTCTTTCTTCAAAAAGTCAATGTATTGAGATAAATCCCGCCGGTAACTCTCAATGGTGTTCGCGGACAATCCACGTTCAATCTGTAAATAAGTGACATATTCTTCCAATACTTCTTCCATCTGTCTCATCTCTTCCACTTGTAATCATGCAAGATTTTCTGAATAAAACGCTACTTTCAGTTTAGTCCACGGCCCATCGTTTTTCAACCGTTCGAATTGTCTTTTTCTTCTTGTGGCTGCTCATTTAAAATCGTGTAACCTGCTTCTTGTCGAACCAGTTTTTGTTTCATCAATCTTCCAAGCGAACGCTTGAATTGTGCTTTACTGATGCCGAACTGTTTTTTTATGTCTTCCGGGCTGCTTTTATCTGTGTAAGGAATTCGGTTTTCTTTCGAGCGTTTTACCACTTCCAAAATCATGGCCGCATCGTCTTCCAATACTTCGTATGCACGTGGCATCAAGGACAGATTCAGTGTGCCGTCCTCTTTCACATCAATGACGCGTCCTTTTATCACTTCTCCCAAACGCGGCTCACGCTCGCGTTCGGAGGGATGAACAAACCCCAAGTAGCCTTCATCCGTGAAGACATAAGTGCCTACCAACTTAGGGTGATAGACGGTGCCGGCGATGTCTTTATTCCGCATCTCTTTACCCGCTTTTCGGGCCAATCCATCAAAGATACTGTCATCTGCCAATTTGCCCCACATCCGTTCTTGATCGTCTACAGAAAGACTGATCAACAACCAGTCCCCTTTTTTCGGCCAAATGTCTTTTTCATTCGGAAGGTCATCCATTGACACAACCACATCTTTGTCCGGCAGGCCGATATCTACGAATACCCCTAAATCTGTCTGGCTGCGGACTACCTCTCCCCATCCATATCGTCCAATCATAGAATTTGGAAGTTCAGGAGTCAATTTATACCGTCCGTCTTTCCCGACGTAAGCAAACCCTTCCACTGCATCTCCTAATTGGTAGAGGGAAAGATTTTCCGCCACCAATCGATACGTCACACCTGCTTTTTGCACAAAGACCGCTTTTTCATTCTTATCCGTCACAATGCCGGTGATTATTTTTCCTACTGATTCATTCATCTATATTGTCTCCTTTTACATCTTCTTTGATGTTTCTATTATACAGAAAAGCAGCCATGGGAGACAGAAACTTAATCAGGTTTACCATAATTCGCTTATGTAAACTTGTTTTAAGGTTCAGCAATAAAAAAAGAGGTTTGAAGGACAGCCCCTCAAACCTCTTTAACAAAACTGCTTAAATCGCTGTAGCTGCACCACGGTAAACAATACCACGACGAGAATCAACAGTGATCAATTCATCGTCTTGGATGGATTGAGTCGCATTTTCTGCGCTGACAATCACTGGAATTCCCATTGCGATTCCAATGACTGCGGCATGACTAGTCAATCCGCCTTGCTCTACGACGATAGCAGATGATTTTTCGATAGCAGGCAAGTATTCACGATCAGTGTTTTTCACGACCAATACGCCGCCTTCTACTGCTTTAGCATTTGCTTCTTCTGCACTTGAAGCAACGATTGCTTTTCCGATAACTGTGTCGGATCCAACGCCTTGGCCTTCTACCAAACGAGAGCCAATCATTTGAATCTTCATGACGTTTGTAGTACCGCGTTCGCCTACTGGAACCCCTGCAGTGATCAAAATCAATTCGCCTTCTTTAGCGAAACCTTTGTCCACAGTGATTTGGGTAGCTAAGTTGAACATTTCGTCTGTGCTGGTTGGTTTTTCTGTGATTGTTGGAATAACGCCCCATTGAAGAGCCAATCCACGGTATGTCTCTTCTGAGAAAGTAACGGCAACAATGTTGGCTTTTGGACGATATTTAGAAATCATACGGGCAGTGTGGCCGGATTCAGTTGCTGCAACAATGGTTTGGATGTTCAAGTTGCGGGCAGTGTGGCCGACAGCTTGTCCGATGGCTTCAGTCATATCTGTTTGATCGTATGCTTTCAATGCAAAAGCGTCATTGCCCAACAAAGCTTCTTCTGTACGAACTGCGATGTTGGCCATCGTTTGAACCGCTTCAACCGGATAGTCTCCAGCAGCTGTTTCACCAGAAAGCATGATAGCGTCTGTTCCATCAAAGATAGCGTTCGCCACGTCACTTGCTTCTGCACGTGTTGGACGTGGGTTTTGTTGCATTGATTCCAACATCTGAGTTGCAGTGATGACCGGTTTGCCGGCTGCGTTACATCTTTTGATCATGTCTTTTTGAACAATCGGAACTTCTTCTGCAGGAATTTCTACCCCAAGGTCTCCACGGGCAACCATCAATCCGTCAGAAACTTTAAGAATTTCTTCTAAGTTGTCGACACCTTCTTGGTTTTCAATCTTAGGAATGATTTGAACATGCATTTTCCCATGTTTTTCAAGCAATTCTGTGATTTCCAACACGTCTTGTGGACGGCGGACGAAACTTGCCGCGATGAAGTCGATGTTGTTTTCAAGTCCGAATTCAATGTCACTGGCATCTTTTTCAGTGATACCTGGCAACTGAACAGATACACCCGGTACGTTTACACCTTTTTTGTTTTTCAAAACACCGGCGTTTTTGACCGTAGTCACAATTTCATTGTTTTCTTTGTCAATGTCAGTAACCAAAAGATCAATCAAACCATCATCCAAAAGGATGTGAGACCCAGGTTGAACATCGTTGATTAATTCACTGTAAGAGACAGAGAATTTTTCGCGGGTTCCTTCTACTTCTTCCATTGCCACACGGACAACATCGCCTTTTTCGAAAGAGACTTTTCCGTCTTTCATTGTGTGTGTACGGATTTCTGGTCCTTTGGTATCCAACAAAATGCCTACCATTTTACCGGTAATTTCTTGAGCTTTGCGGATGTTTTTGATACGAGCCAAATGCTCTTCGTGGTCACCGTGTGAGAAGTTCAAACGGGCAACGTTCATCCCTGCTTCAATCATTTTTACCAGTGTATCGACAGATTCACTGGCTGGACCTATCGTACAAACAACCTTTGTCTTTTTCATAAATGGTTCCCTGCCTTTTCATTTCCTTAATCGGAAATTTGTTTATTTAACTCGAATAATGATAAATCCGGTGTGTGTGTATGGTTTTCCAGAGTGTCGATGATGTCGTTAGCGACAATTTGATTGTTGACAATGCCTACACACAAACCGCCTTTGCCTTCTTTCAACAACTCTACTGCTTTTGCACCAAATGTACTTGCCAGCACACGGTCGCGTGCCGTTGGGGATCCACCCCGTTGGACGTGACCCAATTCGGTCACCCGGACATGGAAGTTTTCGATTTCTGCCAATTCAGCAGCAAAATCATTTCCTTTCATGACACCTTCAGCGAGCACGATGATGCTGTGCTTTTTCCCTTTTTGACGTCCTTCACGGATAGTGTCTGCCACTTCTACAATGCTGAAATCTTTTTCCGGAACGATGATTTGCTCGGCTCCTCCAGCGACGCCGGCCCACAGTGCGATATCTCCGGCATTGCGGCCCATCACTTCAACAATGAAGGTACGAACATGACTAGTTGCTGTATCTCGGATTTTGTCCAAGGAATCCAACACGGTATTGATGGCTGTGTCGAATCCGATACAAAAATCCGTTCCCGGGATATCATTGTCAATGGTTCCCGGAAGTCCAATCGTTGGATAGCCTCTTTTCGTCAAAGCATATGCTCCGCGATAAGATCCGTCTCCGCCGAGGACAACCAAGCCTTCGATGCCAAAACGATCCAGCTGTTCGATCGCTTTCATTTGCCCTTCTTCCGTGCGAAACTCCGGATAACGTGCAGAATAAAGGAAAGTTCCGCCTCGCGAAATT
This sequence comes from Atopococcus tabaci DSM 17538, assembly GCF_000429585.1. Taxonomy (GTDB): domain Bacteria; phylum Bacillota; class Bacilli; order Lactobacillales; family Carnobacteriaceae_A; genus Atopococcus; species Atopococcus tabaci. The sequence continues at coordinate 46,448 of NZ_AUCD01000001.1, read as the reverse complement.
TTATCTGACACGTCTCTACGCGTCAACTTACGAATGTCTCCTGCCACTAGTCCAGCAAAACCATAGTTGATTCCGTAAACTTCTAATCCTTCATACAAACCTTTACGGACGACTGCTCGAACAGCGGCATTCATACCAGGTGCGTCTCCGCCACTGGTTAAAACCCCAATGCGCTTCATACATTTCCACCTCTATAACATTATTCTGTCGACCTCCAAAGCTAAGCTCAGAAGTCGACTTTTGCCAAACTACATAGTCATTCTATCACGTTTGAAAGCAGTTGTCTTACGAAATAGCAAGTTTTTTCATTTGTTTTCAGAAAAATGAGAAAACTATGAGAGAATGACGTTCTCTTTTCCGACTAATTGGGTTAACTCTTGTAGAAATTCTGTTGATCCGTTCACCCAGTACTCCCGCTTCATTCGATATTTCTGTCCTGAGTGTTGATGATAAAGAATGACCGGGATATTTCCAGAATGATTCTTTGTGATTTCTTGTATTTTTTCTGAAAAGTAATTGTTTTCTTCGGACTGGATGCGCACATAACAAGTGAGCGACGGGTTCTCCCGGCTCCACTTCTCGGGCTGAGAAACATGGTTGACAATCACTTTGATGTCGCCGCGGTCGAGCTCTGCTTTGCCTTCTACCACCACATTCGCCCCATCTTTGAGGTGTTGGCCGTACTTGCGGTATTGTTCTGGAAAGAAAGTCAATGAACAGTTGCCCGTAGCATCGCTTATGTCTGCAAACGCCATCGGCTCACCACGTTTTGTTTGGATTTTTTTCACTTCTTTGATAGTGCCCAACAGGCGCGCAGTTTGATTTTTTTTCAATTCTTGGATATACCTTAGCCGACCGGTCTCTCTTAAAGAATCATACTCTTCGCTAGGATGGCCGGAGAAATACATCCCGGTATATTGAAACTCTCCCTCCAGCTTTTCTTCTTGAGACAAATCCGGCACAGGCTCATATTTCGGTTCCAATACTTCAAACAACTCGGTATTGTCTCCACTCAGCTTTAAACTGGATAATATTCCTTCTAAGGAATGAACCAAGGTTGCCCGGTTGGAGCCCAATCCATCAAAAGCCCCACTGTAAATAAGCGGCAAAATATAGTCCGGTTTCCGCCAGCGTTTATCTGCTCGTTTCAAAAAATCAATCATGCTGTAGAACTTTCCACGGTTGTTTCGTTCCATCAGGATGTTGCGAATAAAGTCTTTTCGCAGCCCTTTAATTGCTTCAAGTCCGAACAGCATGCCGTTGTTTTGAACCGAAAAACCGGCTCCGCTGTTGTTGATGTCCGGCCCTAAAATTGCAACTCCTTTTTGTTTGGCCTCCAGTAAATACTCTCTCGCTTTTTCCCCGTTAGCCGGAGTGGATTTCAATAAAGCTGCAAAAAAAGCTACCGGATAGTGCGTCTTTAAGTAGGCCATCTGATAAGCGATAAGAGAATAAGCCACTGAGTGCGAGCGGTTAAACCCATAGTCTGCAAACCGTTCAATATAATTGTACACTTGTTCCGCCGTTCTCGTGTCGTACCCGCGTTCTTCGGCTCCTTTTTTAAAGTGTTCTCTCTCTTCATCAATCACTTTTCGGTCTTTTTTGCTGATGGCGCGTCTTAAAATATCCGCTTCTCCCAAAGAATAACCAGCCATTTTGGAGGCCACACGCATAATTTGTTCTTGGTAAACCATGACTCCATATGTCACACCTAAAATTTCTTCCAAATCAGGATGCGGATAAGAAATGGGCTCCTGTCCTTTTTTCCGCTTGATGAACACATCAATCTGTTCCATCGGGCCCGGACGGTAGAGCGCATTGACGGCAACGACGTCTTCAATAGTGGTAGGAGCAAGACGTTTCAACACGCGTCGGATGCCGTCCGATTCAAATTGAAAGATCCCGGAGGTATCTCCTTTTCGAAACAAATCCAACGTTGCATTGTCATTCAACGGAATGGTTCTTAAATCAATGTCCACTTTTTGGCCTTCTCGAAGGAAATGAAGCGTGTCGGCCAAAATCGTCAAGTTTTTCAGTCCTAAAAAATCCATCTTCAAGAGTCCGATGGTTTCCACATTCCCCATAGGGTACTGGGTCAACGGCAATTCTCCACTACCTTTTTGAAGAGGCACCAATTGCTGCAACGGCTGTTCGCTGATGACCACGCCCGCTGCGTGCGTTGATACATGCCTCGGCAAGCCTTCTATTTTTTTGGCCGTATCGTAAATTTTTCGATTTTGCTCTGACTGACGAATCAATTCGGATAACGCTTTAGATTCTTTCCATGCCCGTGACAGCTTCGTTCCCGGGAAAGAAGGGATGGCTTTGGACCAAGTAGACAGCTCTGCAGTCGTCAACCCGAAGACGCGGCCGGTGTCTCTGATTGCCTGCTTGGCTGCGAGTGTTCCAAACGTGGCAATCTGAGCCACGTGGTCTGATCCATATTTCTGTTTGACATATCTCAGTATCTGCTCTCTTTTGTCATCCGGAAAATCCAAGTCTATATCCGGAAGCGTATAGCGTTCTTCATTTAAAAACCGCTCAAACAGTAAGTCGTATTGAATAGGATCTACATCTGTGATACCCAGTGCGTAAGCAGCCAGTGACCCGGCTGCCGACCCCCTCCCGGCGCCGGTCAGTATCTGCTGTCTCCGTGCATACCGCATCAGGTCCCAAACGATGAGAAAATAATCAGAAAAACCCATTTTAATGATCACCGACAACTCTTTTTCCAATCGTTCCACATATCGCCTGTCCACATTTGAAACTCTTTGTTTCAAGCCTTCACCGCTGATTTGCTTCAAATATCGCTCACTGGTCACTCCTTCTTCCAACGGGTAACGGGGCAGCAAGGAGCGGTGGAGCGGCACAGTGACGTCAACCCGCTCTGCAATAGAAACTGTCGCTGCAGCTGCATCTTCCAATCCATGCTCAGAAAACACCTGTCTCATTTGATTGGATTCCGGCAAATAATACGTCCCCTTTTCTTCCACATCTTCTTCTAACTGCACACCTTCGTCGATTGCACGCAAAACTTGTACGGCAAAATGATCTTCCGCATCTGCGTATTGCACATCATGCATGCCAGCGAGGGGAATACTGATCTCTTTTGAAAGAGTTAACAGCAGCTCTTTGATGGGAAGAAGCGGCTGGTGCACTTGAACGCCCAAGTAAAAATGGTTGCTTGGAAACAGTGAATTCCATGTCTGCGCAATCTGCGCGGCCTCTTCTTCTCTTCCCTCAAACAAAGCCTGTTCAATTTCCCCTTCTCTTCCCGGGGTAATCGCAATCAGATGTTCTGTGTGAGGTCTAAGGCTCTCAGGAGAAAGCAATTGATTTTCTTCCAAAAGCATTTTTTGACTCGATAATTTTACCAGGGATTGGTAACCTTTCTCGTCCACCGCAAGCAGCACAATCGGAAATTCTTGATCGGTCTGCCGGATTCCGGCCAAATCAAGTGTCAGGCCTAAAATCGGTTTTATCGCTTCTTTTTTACAGTAGGTGTAGAAATCCACTAACCCATGCAGCACATTGCGGTCTGTTAAAGCGATGGCAGAATACCCTCTCTTTTTAGCCGCCTGAACCAATTGTTCAATCGTCAATGTACTTTGCAATAGACTGTAGGAACTGGTCACCTGGAGTTGAACAAATGACATCTTCTCACCTCTTCAATATTCATTCTTTCTCATTATACCTGAAACAATCTTTTTCATCAGAAAAATGTTGTTCCATCTACATTCTTTCCTCAAAAAAACAGCCGTCTCCGATTAGAGACAGCTGTTTCGTTTAGTTTGAAGAAGGACTGTTTGCAGTTTCCGTTTCTTCTTCAAAGTGATTTTCAATCACTAAGTGGCCTTGCTCGTAACGGACAGAAACATGGGCACCTGGAAGAATTGTGCCGGATATGATTTTTTTGGCGATGGGTGTTTCAACCGTCTGTGTCAAAAAGCGCTTCAACGGACGTGCTCCGTAAACCGGGTCATACGCTTGTTCGGCGATCCATTCTTTGGCGCCGTCTGTGATGCTCAACGTGATGTCTTGTTCCGACAAACGATGAGATAAATCCCGTGTCATTTTCACAATAATCCGTTTCACGACTTCCTGACTCAACGGAGAGAACAACAGAATATCATCAATCCGGTTTAAAAATTCCGGTTTGAAGGATGAACGAAGCAGGTCCATCACTTGTTCCTGCGCCTGACTTGGAATTTTCCCTTGCTCATTCGTGTGGTCCAATAAAAAGTTTGAACCGATGTTGCTGGTCATAATCAACACGGTGTTGCGGAAATCAACAGTCCGCCCTTTTGAATCTGTCAGTCTGCCGTCATCCAGCACTTGAAGCAGCAGGTTAAAGACATCCGGGTGGGCTTTTTCAATCTCATCCAGCAAAAGAATGGTGTATGGACTCCGGCGAACGGATTCTGTCAGTTGTCCGCCTTCTTCATACCCAACATATCCAGGCGGCGCGCCGATCAAACGAGCAACACTGTGTTTTTCCATGTATTCACTCATGTCCAACCGCACCATATGCTCTTGGGAATCAAACAAATTTTCAGCCAGCGTCTTGGCCAATTCCGTTTTTCCGACTCCTGTTGGTCCTAAAAACAAGAAGGAACCCAGCGGCCGGTTCGGATTTTGAATGCCTGCGCGCGCCCGGATGATGGCATCCGTCACGCGGTCCACGGCTTCATCTTGGCCGATGACTCGTTGTTTTATCCGCTCGTTCAAATGTAGCAGTTTTTCCCTCTCTCCTTTAACCAAACGATTCACCGGTATGCCGGTCACCCGGGCCACAACTGCGGCAATTTCTTCTTCGGTAACCGATTCCTGCACCAACCGTTCCATCCGATCCGATTGGGAAGCATGGGCTTGTTCCAATTCCTTCAGCTCTTTTTCAAGTGCCGGAATTTTCCCGTGCCGAAGAACAGCCGCCTGTTCCAAGTTGTAGTCGCCCTCCGCTTCTTCTAAATCACGTTTCGCTTTTTCCAGTTCTGAACGTTTCTCTTGAATCGACGTCATCTCGTCTTTTTCTTTTTTCCATGTCAGTTCCAATTGCTGTTTTTCTTCACGGAGAGTGCCGAGCTCTTCTTGAATCACTTTAAGTCGTTTGTTGCTGGCTTCATCGCTCTCCTGCTTCAAGGCTTCCTCTTCAATCTCCAATTGCATCACTCTTCTGGTCACTTGATCCAGTTCTGTCGGCATTGAATGCATTTCAACCCGGATGGTGGCACAAGCTTCATCCACCAAGTCGATGGCTTTATCCGGTAAAAATCGATCCGTGACATAGCGCTGCGATAATTTGGCGGCAGATACAAGCGCGTTGTCATGGATGTTGACACCGTGGTGAATTTCGAACCGTTCTTTCAGCCCTCTGAGAATACTGATGGTTTCTTCAATGGTCGGTTCTTTGACGACCACGCGTTGGAAGCGTCGTTCCAACGCTTTGTCTTTTTCCATGTATTGCCGGTATTCGTTGATGGTGGTGGCGCCGATGCAGTGCAATTCCCCACGGGCAAGCATCGGTTTCAGCAAGTTCCCTGCGTCCATGCTGCCTTCGGTTTTGCCTGCACCAACAATATTATGGATCTCATCAATAAATAAAATGATTTTCCCGTCGCTTTTTTTGACTTCTTTCAGCACTGCTTTGAGTCGTTCTTCAAACTCTCCCCGGTACTTGGCTCCGGCAATCAGCGCGCCCATGTCCAATGAAAAGATTGTTTTATCTTTTAAATTATCCGGTACATCTTTTCGGACAATCCTTTGAGCCAGTCCTTCGACGATTGCCGTCTTCCCGACTCCAGGTTCACCGATCAATACAGGGTTGTTTTTTGTTTTTCGTGTCAAAATACGTACGACATCCCGAATTTCATCATCCCTTCCGATGATGGGATCCTGGTCGCCTGAACGAACCGCCTGCACTAAATCGATGCCGTATTTCTCCAATGCATTGTAGCTTTCTTCTTGTGTGGGTGAAGTCACACGTTCTCCCCCTCTCCAATCGAGAATTTTTTCTCTCAAATTCTTCTCTGTTAGTCCTTCTTTTATAAGATAATCTTTCAATGGATGTTGCGGAAGACGCATCAACGCAAGTAATGTTGCGTCAACAGCAATGTACTCATCTTTTAACGATTCAGCCGTTTGTTCTGCTTCCATCAGCACTTGATACAAATCTTGCCCCATCGTTTGGCCGTATTGAACCGCTGTTCCTTCTACAGAAGCGATGCGGTCGATTTCTCTGTCGACTGTTTCTGTGAATCGCTCCATGTTCACTCCTGCATCCTCATACATAGAATAAGCCAGATGATCGGGCTGCAAGAAAATGCGCCATAAATGGGCCACTTGCAAGTCTTGGTGGTGACGCGTTTGGGCGATTTGCTGTGCGTCACCTAGTGCTTGTTGGAGCATTTCCGTCATTTTTGCACTGTTCATGTTCATCGCCTCTTTCTGTTCGTTCTTTTATTATACTTTCTTGGTCAAAATTGGTCAATTGATTCATGCCGCTAAAAAACACGTCCCTATGAAAGGACGTGCTGTTTAGCGAATGCCCAGCGCAATACGCGCATAACGGCTCATTTTTGAAGGATCCCACGCAGGATACCACACAATTTTTACATCTGTTTCTTTGACTTCGGTTACTGCCGTCATCGCAGACAAGATGTCATCCATAATCACATCTGCCAGTGGGCAGCCCATTGTCGTCAACGTGATTTTGATTTCGCAATACCCACCATCGTAAAGGTTTACTTCATAGACTAATCCAAGATTCACAATATCTATTCCAAGTTCAGGGTCAATCACTTGTTCCAATACAGACAGGATGTGTTGTTTGATTTCATCAACTTTTTCTGTAGACCAAAGAGGGTTATTCTCTTCCATCTGCCGTCACCTCCGGGGAGCTTTGGCTTCATTTTACAAGTTCGGGCGACAAAAGTCTATCTTTTGTGAAAAGATTATCATGCTTACAGTTATACTTTAAAGACTCTTTTTAAAGAAATCAGCCATTTCCACCGAAACGGTGTATGGCACTTTATGACCCACTCCATTGCTGGATGAAAAAGTAACATTTTGTGCGTAAGGTTCATCTTTGATTTGTTGATAGAAATCATACGTCATGTTAAAAGGCACCAAATTATCTTCCGTCCCATGCCAGAACATGACCGGACGACCATCTATGGTTTCCGGGCGAAGATTTAAAGATATAGGAATCAGTTGTGCTACCGCATCTTCCATTTGTTCTCGAGGAAGGGTTTCTGCCCAAGCTGTCTGGCTCCTTTCAGCCCAAGGAGAAGAAAACAACCATTTGGTGAAGTCAACCGGTGCGGGGCTCCCCATCAGTACAGCTGCCGCTTTCACCCAATCATATTGCGTCAACATCGCGGCCGTCGTAATGCCGCCCATTGATAGACCGGACACTCCAAAACGGTCGGGGTCACTTAGTCCTTCCGCGATATAATGATCACGAATCAGGGGAGCTTCTTGGATGCTGCGGCCCACCACGTTCCAAAATTCCAAACTTTGCTCTGCCGGCAGCTTGGCATTCATCCGTTTGCCGTGCAAGTGTGCATCCGGCAGCAACGCGCGGAATCCCTGCTTGGCTAATTCATACCCGTTTACTAAAACAGACTCTTTGTAATTGGTCCAGCCATGATAAAAAATGACAGTCGGCAGTATGTGGTCCTTTTTCTTTTCTTCCACAATTTCCAATAAGGGCAAATTGTTTACGGTTGTTTCTTTGATTTGGATCATCGACACACCTTCCCCTTGTTTCATTTATAGGTTTTAGTATGATACCATTTATGATAAAATAAGAAAAATTCATCCACCAAATATTGTACCATATTTTGGGATATACAGCGTCTACGCTGATTGATGATGAGGAGGAAACGACATGACACAAAAGTTGATAGCCATCGACTTGGATGGCACTACTTTGAACAATCAATCTATGATTTCAACGAAGACACAATTTGTTCTCACCCAACTTCAAAAGATGGGCCACATCGTTTCCATAGCCACTGGTCGTCCATTTCGAACAAGCAGACAATACTATGAACAACTGAACCTTACTTCCCCGATAGTGAATTTTAACGGTGCGTTGTGCCATAATCCAGGACAAAACGATTGGAATGAGACATACCATCGAAAACTTTCCCGGGATTTGGCTTTAGACATCTCAGCATTGAAACAAGAAGCAGGCATTCTATTAGTTGCAGCTGAAACTAAAGAGCACGTTTATGTGAATGATTCTTTCGTTCCGTACAGAGATTTTTTTGCAAACGGGCATAAAGATACTAAGGCTTTGACTGCATCGAACTTAAAAGAAGACCCGACCGCTGTGTTGGTATTTACCGGTTCCAAGGAAACTCAACCCTTGATACAAGAAAAAATTATCCGTGAGTACGGAGACTCGGTAGAAATCCGTTCATGGGGCGGGGAGGCTCCGTGTTTGGAAATCGTTGCTGCCGGAGTTCAAAAAGCCTTGGGTGTGGAACAAATCGCTCATCACTACGGTATCCAACAGAAAAACATCTTAGCTTTTGGCGACGAAGACAACGACTACGAAATGATTCAGTATGCCGGACATGGCGTTGTAATGAAAAACGGCATTGACGAATTGAAAGCCGTAGCCAATGACATCACTTACAAAGAGAACCACGAAGACGGTATGGCAGATTATTTGGAGCGGTACTTTAGTCTTGTATAGATTGATTTCAATAAAGCCCCAGCTTGTAACTATCAAGCTGGGGCTTTATTTTTTGTTTTTAGTCCAAATACGGCACTGTTGTGAGACGAACGTTCTCGCTTCCTTGGAGCAATTTGGAAACAGGGCAGCGTTTCTCAGCAGAAGCTGCAATCTTTTCTGCTTCTTCGATTGGCAATCCTTCAATCGATGCTACAATTTCAACATCAAAATAATACCCGACTCCTGACGGTTCGCGTTTCAGTTGAATGGGAACGATCACTTTGCTCCGGCGATCCATTCCCCTAGCTTTTAATAATGATTGGATTGTAGCGTTAAAACAGGTGCTCAAGGACAACCCCAGCAATTCTTCCGGGTTCGTGCCGGGTTCCTCGCTGGTTGGGCTGGAGACGATGACTCTCAGTCCGTCTTTGCGATCAATATACGCAACACCGCTCACTCCGTCTTCATTGACTGCGGTAGTTTCGTACAGATTTTTTTCCAATCCGCCTTTTGCGTCCATTCCTTCTTCACCTTCTTTTAATGATTATGCATTGTTTGAATCAGGGGTGCCTGTAATCTTTTCAATTTCAGGAAGAAGCGCTCGTGCGATATTTCCTCCCATTACCATCATTTCGTATGCTGAACGGACGTCTTCACTCGTTCGGGCCAGCAAGCGCATGTAAATTTCACCGTCTCCGCGGACGCAGAATCGGTAATATCCTGATTTCATCTCGTTCAGTTCGTTAAGCAATTCCATTACTTCCGCTTTCTGTTCGAAGCTTTGGATGTATGCCAAACGGTTGTAGATGATTTGGAAATCTACTGTCGGGTTGTCCCGCCCATCAAAAACGATTCCAAACGGTAACCGTTTGCTTTTAGTCACTCGAAATGCTCCATTATACAATACTTGCCCGTTTTCAATCTCTTTTTTTGTTAGAGGTAAATTCTTTTCTCTCAGAATTTTCTCAAAATTATCAGTAATTTTACTCATTGGCCCATCTCCATTCTTAAATCTAACCTCCAAAAGGTCTCTTTTTTCATTATAACGGATAGTTGTTTGAAAAAACAGGTTTCCCGGGGAGTAAATTAAGAAACCAAAAAAGAGGCCGCCCCAGGTCCAATTTGGACGGGAATGGCCTCTTTTTATGCAAATTAACGACGTGGACGTTCTTTGATACGCGCAGCTTTTCCGTGACGGTCGCGCAAATAGTACAATTTTGCACGGCGTACGCGTCCTTGACGAGTCACTTCGATTTTCGCAACACGTGGGGAATGCAACGGGAATGTCCGTTCCACACCAACACCGTTTGATACTTTACGTACGGTGTATGTTTCACTGATGCCTGCACCGCGACGTTTGATAACAACGCCTTCGAAGAGCTGGATACGTTCGCGGGAACCTTCAACGATTCGAGCGTGAACGCGTACAGTGTCTCCAGGACGGAAATCAGGAAGATCAGAACGCAGTTGCTCTTTTGTGATTTCTTCGATCAATGGATTCATTATTTATACTCCTTCCGACAACTATTCATGCATGTTCATCACCGCAGCGGAATAGTGTTGTTATGAGCGGATTCTCTCCACCCACCAAATTACTTTATCATACTCTTCCTTGGGTGTAAAGTATATTTACTTGTTTTCTTTTGATTCTTTTTCCCATTCTTGGATCCAAGTCTTTTGCTGCTCCGTCAGCGAAGCGCCTTCCAACATGTCCGGCCGTCTCTGCCAAGTACGTTTCAGCGATTCTTTATCGCGCCATTCTTCAATCAAGCCATGGTTCCCGCTCATCAAAACTTCCGGAACTTTCATCCCCCGGTATTCCGGCGGACGTGTGTAGTGGGGATGTTCTAACAAACCGCTGGAATGGGAATCTGTTTCCACAGAGGTTTGGTTCCCCAAAACACCTGGAATCAGCCGGACTGTGGCGTCCATAATCACCATCGCTGCCAATTCCCCTCCCGTCAAGACATAATCTCCCAAAGAAATTTCGTCTGTAACGAGTGTGCGGATTCGTTCATCGTACCCTTCATAATGGCCGCATATGAACACTAAATGCTCTTCTTTTGAGAGCTCTTCCGCCATCTGTTGATCAAACGGTTTTCCAGCAGGGTCAACTAAAATGACTCTTTTTTTCGTTTCGGGGTGCTCGGCATTGATTTGATCCACCGATTCAAAAATCGGCTCCGGTTTCAACAGCATGCCTGCTCCGCCGCCGTAAGGGGTATCGTCCACATGTTGATGTTTTCCTTTGCCAAACTGTCTAAAATCTGTGAATCCAACCTCCAAAATGCCCTTTTCAATTGCCCGGCTCATGATGGAATAACTCAAAGGTCCTGAAAACATGTCAGGAAACAGAGTGATGAGATCGATCTTCATCAGCTATCCAACCCTTCCAAAATGTGTACAATCACTTTTTCTTGTTCAAGATCAACATCCAGTATGACATCATCAATATAAGGGAGCAAAAGATCTTTTTTATTTTGGCGTTGGACAATCCACACATCATTGGCACCGGTAGAAATGACTTCTTTGATTTTCCCGACAACATTGCCTTCTTCATCCACCACGTTCAACCCAATGATTTCATGAAGATAAAATTCATCTTCCTCCAAATCAGATAAATCTTCTTCACTGACTTTCAATACACCGCCGACAAGAGGTTCCACATCATTGATGGACATGTATTCTTCAAACATCAACAAATCGAAGTTTTTGTGTTGGCGATGGCCCCGCACCACCAATTCAATGGGAGACTCGCCTTCTTTGAACCAAGTAAGGACCGCCTGCTTCTTGTACCTTTTCTCCGGAGAGTCCGTGATGGACAACACACGTACTTCTCCTTTAATTCCATGGGTGTTTACAATTTTTCCTACATCGTAATAATTTGTCATATCTTCCACCCGCCTTTCTTTTATTCCAAAAAAAGAGGCTGAGATTATGTCTCAGCCTCTTTTGGTTGTGCGTTAGAGGGAAGAATCCCTTTTGATTTTTCTGAAAAGAAAAACCCGCTTTTTTAATTGTCTCTGATTGTTAAACGAACACGTTTTGGTCCGTTAACTCTTACACTATAGACAATCGTGCGCATCGCTTTCGCTATACGACCTTTTTTTCCGATGACCCGTCCGACATCTTCAGGATTCACCGATAGATGATACTCATAGAAATCATCCGTTTCTTCCATTGCAACTTCGATGTCTTCCGGATGACTGACCAGAGGTTTGACAATTGTCTGAATCAATTCTTTAATATCAGTCATGTTAGGCATCCTTTTTATTTGCTGTATTTAGCTTCATGGAATTTTTGCATGATTCCTTCTTTAGAAAGGATATTGCGAACAGTGTCGGATGGTTTTGCGCCATCTTTCAACCATTTAAGAACCAAATCTTCGTCAACTTTTACTTCCGCTGGTGTTGTCACCGGGTTGTAAGTTCCGATAGCTTCGATGATTCGTCCATCACGAGGAGAACGGGAATCAGCAACGACCATACGGTAAAATGGGTTTTTCTTAGAGCCCATACGTTTTAGGCGAATTTTTACTGCCATGTTTTTTACACCTCCAATTAAAATCTCACAACAAGTAGTTTACCAGTTGTTTTAAAGGTTGTAAAGTGTTTTTTCTTTACACCTTTACTTTTTCTTCTTTTTCTTTTTCTTCTTGTTGCGACGCATCATGGAATTCATGGCCATCTTGCCCATTTTTCCTTTAATGCCGTTTCCAAAAAGGTTTTCCATTCCGCTCATGTTGCCTTTTGACATTTTGTTCATCATTTTTTTCGATTCTTTAAATTGCTTGATTAAACGGTTTACTTCCACTAACGGGCGGCCTGAACCTTTGGAAATGCGGCGTCTTCTCTTTTGAGACAAAATGTCCGGGTTCGCACGTTCTTCCGGAGTCATGGACATCACGATGGCTTTCATTCGATCCAAGTCTTTCGGGTCCACTTGGAAATCATCCATTCCTGGAAGGTTGTTCATTCCAGGAATCATTTTAACCAAATCTTCCAGTGGTCCCATATTGCGGACTTGGTCCATCTGTTCAATGAAATCATTCAAATCATACGTATTTTCTTTCAGCTTTTCAGCCATTTCTTGCGCTTTTTGTTCGTCCATTTCATTCTGGGCACGTTCAATCAGCGTAAGAATGTCGCCCATTCCCAGGATTCGATTAGCCATACGGTCTGGATAGAAAGGCTCCAGCGCATCCAATTTTTCACCCATACCGGCAAATTTAATCGGTTTTTCCGTGACGGAACGAATAGAAAGTGCCGCCCCACCACGAGTATCCCCATCCAGTTTTGTCAAAATGACACTGGTGATGTCCAATTGATCGTTGAACGTTTGGGCAACGTTTACGGCATCCTGTCCTGTCATGGCGTCCACAACAAGGAAAATTTCATCCGGTACAACAGCTTCTTTGATGGAAGCGAGCTCGTCCATCAATGTTTCGTCGATATGGAGACGTCCGGCCGTATCGATGATGACAACGTCACGGTTTTCTGCTTTGGCTTGTTCAATCCCTCTTTGGGCAATCTCCACCGGGCTGACTTGGTCTCCCATGGAAAACACAGGGATATCCAACTGCTCTCCCAGCGTTTCCAACTGATCGATGGCAGCCGGACGATAAATGTCGGCTGCAACCATCATCGGCTTTTTGTTTTCTCTTTTTCTTAAATAGTTCGCCAGTTTACCAGCAGTAGTCGTTTTCCCTGCCCCTTGCAGACCGGTCATCATGTATACGGTAGGAGGCTTGGAAGAAAAATGGAGTTCTTCGCGTTCTCCGCCCATAAGAGACGTCAATTCGTCGTTCACGATTTTAACGACTTGCTGCCCGGCCGTCAAACTTTCGAGGACCTCTTCCCCTAAAGCTTTTTCACGTACCGTTTTCACAAAGTCTTTTACTACTTTATAGTTGACGTCGGCTTCCAAAAGTGCCAAACGCACTTCGCGCATGACGTCTTTTACATCTGCTTCGGTTACTTTCCCTTTTTTTCTTAAAGCAGAAAATGCATCCTGCAACCGACTTGTCAGTCCTTCAAATGCCATTTTAAGCTCCTCTCTTCTCGTCGGTTCCCCAAGTCATGCGAGATAAAATATTCATCATCTGACTGTCTTCCGGGTACTTCTCTTGAATATATTGTATTAGTTCGTCCATCACATGCTTATTCTGCTTGAATTCCTTCACCAATTCAAGCTTTGTTTCGTAATCCAGTAAAATATTCTCAGTCCGTTTGATGTTATCGTAGACTGCCTGCCTGCTGACATCGAATTCCTCGGCAATCTCACCGAGCGAAAAATCATCCGCATAATACAGTTGCATGTATTGTTGTTGTTTTTCGGTCAACAATGGCCCGTAAAACTCGAACAGCGTGTTCATTTGATTTGTTTTTTCCAGTTCCATCTTTGATCCTCTCCAAATCTGTCACACAGGTTATACGGTGCCTTCTATCAAGTCTCTGAACAAGCCATATGCAAATTTCTCCGTATCGAACGGCTGCAAGTCATCCATGCTTTCTCCCAAACCTACATACTTCACGGGAATTCCCAACTCTTTACCGATAGCCAATACGATTCCGCCTTTTGCGGTTCCATCCAGTTTGGTCAGTACAATACCCGTAACATTGGTTGTTTCTTGGAATTGTTTAGCCTGGATTAACGCGTTCTGACCGGTTGTGGCGTCCAGAACAAGCAACACCTCATGCGGACCGTCCGGCACTTCGCGAGTGATGACCCGTTTCATTTTTTCCAATTCGTTCATCAAGTTTTTCTTGTTTTGCAATCGGCCGGCAGTATCAATCATTAAAATATCTGCGTATGCTTCTCTCGCTTGCTTGATGCCGTCAAACACTACTGCTGCAGGATCGCCGCCTTGCTTAGAAGAAACGACATCCACCCCTACTCGGTCTCCCCAAATACGCAGCTGCTCAATCGCTCCAGCGCGGAACGTGTCTCCGGCAGCCAAAATCACTTTCTTTCCTTCCTGCTTGTACTGGTGTGCCATTTTCGCGATCGTTGTTGTCTTCCCGACTCCATTGACCCCCACAAACAAGATTACTGTCAAATCGTTTATTTTAAGGTTGACCCGGGCTTCTTCCGGACTTGTCTCCCCGTACATGTCCACCAACGTTTGGACAATGACCCTTTCTGCGTCATCCATATTGCGGACATTTTGAATACGCGCTTCTTCGCGCAACACGTTGGAAATTTGCATCGTTGCTTCAAACCCAACGTCTGATTCAATCAGCACATCTTCCAGTTCTTCAAAGAATTCTTCATCCACATATCGGAAATTCGCGAACAGTTCATTGATACGTCTGGATAATGTTTTTCTGGATTTTTGAAGCCCTTTGTCATACTTTTGGGTTTCTTTTTGTTCCGGCGTAAACTGGACCGGCTCCGTTGTTTCGGTCGACTCTGCTGGTTGCTCGGCCGGTGATTGACTGGCTGTTTCTTCCACATCTGTCGGGGTCTTTTCTTGCGGTTGTCCAGTAAAAGCTTGTTTGATCTTATCAAATAGCCCCATCTTTTTTCTCCTCCCTGTAAAAAAGCTGCTTTTTTCGAGCAGCTTTTTTGAGTTTATTTTTCTAGCACAAATTTTTTCAATGCATACGCAACACCGTGTTCATCGGCTGCTTTGGTGACAAATTGAGCTTCGTCTTTGATTTTGTCAGATGCATTTCCCATGGCCACACCGGTTCCGGCAAATTGGATCATCTGAAGATCGTTTTCTTCGTCGCCCAACGCCATCACTTCATGCGGCTCGATTTCCAACAATTTGGTCAACTGTTTTAAGCCTTTGCCTTTATCCGCTTCTTTGTGCATAAATTCCAACATATACGGATGAGACTTCATGACAGAAAAACGCTCATAAAAAGAAGCGGGGATATCGGGAATCGCTTCGTCTAAAATTTCCGTTTCTGTATGCACGACGATTTTGTTGATGGTCAATTCATCAGGCAGCCCATTCATGTCAATCGGTTCTGTTTCCAAAAATTTCATTTGATGCGGATATAAAGACGGTCGTCCTTCTGGATAAGGCGGTTCATAAATTTTATCCAAATCAATGAAGTTGCACGGCAGATTCAACTGCTGCGTCATATGGTAAATATCCTGGGCATCGTCTTTTGTCATCGTCACTTGATGAAGTGTTTCTCCAGAATCCGTACGTTGGACCAACCCGCCATTATAAGTGACTGCAAAGTCTCCTGCTTCCCTCAAATTCAACGCATCCAAGAGGTGTAAGACGGCTTTTAACGGCCGTCCGGTACACAAGACAACTTTGACACCTGCCTCTTTTACTTTGCGTATCATTTCTTTGTTTTCTGTTGAAAGTTCTTTTTGGCTGTTTAACAGCGTTCCATCTAAGTCAATTGCGACTAATTTAATCAAAGTGATTCTCCATTCCACAAGTAATAAGATTCAAAGGATTTAGTGTACCCCCACTTTTTCTTCCATGTCTGTTAAACGAACAGACACGAGGTGCGACACTCCTCTTTCCTGCATCGTCACACCGTACAACGTATCTGCTTCTTCCATGGTTCCTTTGCGATGGGTGATGACAATGAATTGAATATCTTCTTCGAAAGTGTGCAAATACCTTCCAAAACGGATAACGTTTGCCTCATCAAGTGCTGCTTCCGCTTCATCCAATATACAAAACGGAATCGGCCGGACTTGAATAATTGAAAACAGCAGCGAAATAGCTGTCAAGGCACGTTCGCCCCCGGATAAAAGACTTAAATGCTGCAGTTTTTTCCCTGGCGGCTGTGCGACAATGTCTACACCAGAATGCAGCAGATCATCCGGGTCTGTCAATATCAACTCTGCTTTGCCGCCGCCAAACATCTTCGGAAATACAACGGAAAAACGTTCTTTGATCAAATCAAACGTCTCTTTGAAACGTCTGCTCACTTCTTGATCCATATCATTCATTGTCTCATGTAAACTGTCTTTTGCTTCCAAAAGATCGGTTTGCTGCTTGGTTAAAAATTCCCATCTGGATGAAACCTTTTCATAGTCTTCAATTGCACCCAGATTTACATGGCCTAATTCCTCGATCCCTTTTTTCAAGAGCTGAACTTTTTTCTTCGCTTCATCGAATGGAATACCAAGAGGTTCCTGGTTGCGTGCTTCTTCAAAACTGATGGCGTATTCCTCTCTCAAGTAATCCAATAAATGGTCCAACTGAACCTCTTTGCGGTTTACCTCGACTTCGGATGTCGACTGAAGGGTTTGAAGCGATTGTTTCGTATTCTGTTGCTGCGTCAAAGCCGCTTCTGCCTGTTCCAACTGCCTCTCGACTTTGTCTTTTTCCACTTTCAACTCTTCCTGCTTCGCTTCCAACTGTTCTTTTTCTTTTGTCAATTGCGCCAATTCAGCTTGGGTTTCTTCTTTTGTTTTAACAGGCGCAGGTGAGGACGCAACCTGAAGCGTACGCGAGGCATCATCGATTTCCGTTGTGACTCGTTCATGTTGTTTCTTCAACACAGCCAGTTCTTTCCGCGTACCGGCTGCCTCTTCCTTGATACTGGACAATGCCGCCTGCAACGTCCTCATCTCTTGGTCGATCCGCTCTT
The DNA here is from genome assembly GCF_000429585.1 of Atopococcus tabaci DSM 17538. Taxonomy (GTDB): domain Bacteria; phylum Bacillota; class Bacilli; order Lactobacillales; family Carnobacteriaceae_A; genus Atopococcus; species Atopococcus tabaci. The sequence goes on along the minus strand of NZ_AUCD01000001.1, from coordinate 29,192 downwards.
TTTCTTTTTCACGGTCCTCCCATTTAGCTGTGACGGTCTCCATCTCTTGTTTCAAGGAATCAATTTGGTGCCTGACCTTTTCTGCTTGTTCGCTGACTTTGGTCATCCGGGCAGTATCCGACTCGATTTCCTGCGTGGCATCTGCTAATTCGTAACGTGATGCAGTCAACTGTTTTTCCAGCTGGTTTTTCTTTTCTTCCAGTGATTCGATCTCACTTGTCAACTGGCGTTCCTGCCACCGTTTTTGTTCGCCTGCTTCTTTTAATTCTTCCAATTCCAATGCTTGTTTTCCACAAGTGCGCTTCAAATTTCCCAGTTCAGTTTCTTTGTCTTCCAGCGTTTGTTCCATCTTCTTGATCTGTGTATTCAACTGGGCCAATTCGTTTTTCTGAGAGAACAAATTGATAGAAGAGGATTTTTTTCTTGCTCCACCTGTCATGGAACCACCTGCATTCATCACGTCGCCATCCAGGCTGACAATGCGGTAGCGATGGTTCACTAGTTTAGCAATGTTCACGGCTGACGGCAAATCTTCCGCCACCAATGTGTTTCCGAGCAGGTTTCCCATGACGCCTGAAACCTTTTTATCGAATGTAATCAAGTCGCTTGCGACACCTAAAAACCCTCTTTGCGACTTCACTTGTTCTAAAGAGGCCTCAGGTATTTTTCTAGGACGAAGCGTTGTCAGAGGCAGGAAAGTTGCTCGGCCGCTCTTGTTCTTTTTAAGAAATTCGATTGCTTTCCTTCCGGCTTCTTCGTCGTCCACTACCACAAATTGGCTGGATGTGCCTAAGGCCGTATCCAGTGCAGTTTGGAATTGTTTCGGCACTTCCATCAGCTCAGCCACGGTTCCAACAATTCCGTGCAGTTGATTGGTGCGTTTCATCACTGCGCGTACACCTTGGAAGTAACCGGAATAATTGTCTTGAAGTTCTTTCAGTGAGGTGCGCTTGGCTTTCGCTTCCTGCAGGATGCGGACCGCTTCTTGGATTTGGTATTCGCCCGTTTCAAATTGTTTCTTGGCTTCCTTGTACTCTTCCTGCAGCAACCCATACCGTTCAAGAAGTTCTTTTATTTCTTTCTTCAACTGCTTCAACTGGAGAGTTTTGCCTTCCAAATCAGACGTACATTGTTGGTAACTGTTCTCTGCTTCGTTGATCTGGTCATCAATTTTCTTTTTTCTGGCTTGTTGCTGCTGCAGATTTTTCTCCAAATACGTCCGCTCATTGTTGAAAGCACTCTGTTGCTGCATTCCATCGATGTATTGCTCCCGCAACTCTTCAATGACCGCTTCTTTGTTTCCTTCCAACCGTTTTCTCTGATTTTCGAGGATAGCCAATTTATCGGACACTTTCCTTTGGTCGTCTTGATGGCTTTTTAATTCAACGGTCAGGCGGTCAAGTTGGCTTTGCAATTCTTGTTTCTCTTGTTTTAATTTTTGGAGAGTCTGTTCTATTCGCTCAGTTTGTTCTGCAGAATGTCTGTTACGTTCATCAGCCAGCTTGCTTTCTGCTTCAGCTCTTTCATAGGCTTGAACTACCGACAGCAATTTCCGATGAAGCGCATCCTGCTCTTCTTGGATGAGTTTGGATTGTTTTTTATGTTGACTCACCGTTACTGTCTGAACCTGCAGCTCTTCATTAATCTTTTGCAATTTAGATGTATATTGCTTGATTTGAGTATTTTTTTGTTGGATCTCTTGGTGCAGTTCATGAATTTCTTTCGATGTTACCGCAATATCCAATTGTGTGAGCTCGTTTTTTTGGTCGAGATACGCTTTAGCGATACTGCTTTCTCTTTCCAACGGTTCCAGTTGGTGCTCCAGCTCATAAAGAATATCCTGGACCCGATCCAAGTTTTCTTTTGTTTCTTCCAACTTTTGCTCTGCTTTTTTCTTACGGTTTTTGTATTTCAACACTCCAGCAGCCTCTTCAAAAATGGCTCTGCGGTCTTCGGGCTTACTGTTGAAGACCGCTTCTACCTGTCCTTGGGAAATAATCGAAAACGACTCTCTTCCCAAGCCGGAATCCATGAACAGGTCGACAATGTCTTTCAAGCGGCACGGCTGTTTGTTGATAAAGTACTCACTGGTTCCATTCCGGTGAAGCCGGCGGGTAATCGCCACCTCTTCAAATTCTACCGGTAAAAATTGATCCTGATTGTTCAAAGTCAACGTCACTTCAGCGATATTGACTGCTTTTCGGTTATCCGAACCGGAAAAGATCACATCGGGCATTTTTCCGCCTCTTAAGTTTCGGGCGGATTGTTCCCCCATGACCCATCGAATCGCTTCAATGATATTGCTTTTTCCGCTTCCGTTAGGTCCAACAATTGCCGTGATGCCCTCATTAAATTCAATTGTTGTTTTATCTGCGAAAGATTTAAATCCTTGTATCTCTATTTTTTTGAGCTGCACTGATTGCGACTCCTCCCGTTCTTTAACTTTCTTTAGTTTATTGCAGCATCAATTTCCCCGCAATTGTACGAGTGCATTTTGAGCAGCCGCTTGTTCTGCGCCTTTTTTGGTGGTTCCTTTGCCCGTTCCCAGGACATGACCTTCCACCACTACCTCTACTACAAATTCTTTTTGATGGGCAGGCCCGATTTCATCAATCAATGTGTAAACCATATTGACTTCACCTTTTTGTTGAAGAAATTCTTGCAATTCAGTTTTGTAATCCATCCCATGTGAAAAAGCGCCCGAATCGATTTCTGGAAAAATAGTTTTCTCCAGAAAGCGGCGAACCTCATCTACGCCTTGTTCCAAATACAACGCGCCAATGAATGACTCAAACAAATCACACAGCAACGCCGGGCGGTTGCGTCCATTCATGCGCTCTTCGCCTTTTCCAAGTCGGACGTATTCGTCAAAGCGGCATTCTTTTGCATACCGGCTTAAGCTGGCTTCGCAAACAATCGCTGCCCGCATACGCGTCAACAACCCTTCTGGAAACTCTGGATACTTGTGGTACAAGTAATCCGAAACCGTCAATTCCAGTACAGCGTCCCCGAGAAACTCTAATCGTTCATTGTCGTTCAAAGATTCGTTCCGGTGCTCATTCACATAGGAAGAATGGGTGAAAGCTTCTTGCAACAATTTGTTTTGTTGAAAAGAAAGGTCAAAAGTGCCTTTGAGGTGTTCCGTTAATTCTTCTATCATTGTTTCCCATCCCTCATTTATTAAATAGTATCCCTTATATTATACTTCTTTTTTAACATAACGTAAACATCCGCTGCATAAGCAAAAAAGACTTCCTCAGAAAGGAAGTCTTCTTTGTGAACCGAGTTGAATTATTCAGTGACTGGAGCGTCAGCTGTAACGCCCACTGTGTGCCATCCGAAGTCTTCTGGTGCATCGTATCCCCATTGGAATTCACTGACACGGTTGTTAACCGGCAATGTTTCGTTACGGTAAAGAGTTGGGATGATCGGCGCCTGCTCGCTGAAGTATTCTTGCCATTCATGGAAGACTCCTTCACGCCATTCAGTGTCGAAGGACTGTTCACCAGTCATGTCAGCCATGAATTGGTCGTTTTCTTCTGTTGCCCAACGAGTGTAGTTAAATGGTGCTTGACGTCCGTACAATCCATCTGGAGTCGGGTCGGTACCTGTTCCCCAAGCAGCTTGGTAGATGTCAATTTCAGGGTCATCTGCTTCAACGCGGTCATAGAAGCTATTAAACTCCAACAAACGACCGTCTGTCAATTGAACGTTCAGGCCGACTTGAGCCCATGATTGCATGTAGTACTCAGCGATCGGTTCAGCTGTTTCTCCGCCAGCCATGGATGCAAAGTTGATGACCAACTGTTCGCCTTCTGGTGTTTCACGGAATCCGTCGCCGTCGATATCTTCGTATCCAGCTTCATCCAACAATTGTTCCGCACGTTCAGGATCGTATGGGTATCCTTCTACATCTGGGTTGTGGTATCCACCAAATGCCGGAATGATTGCAGAGTTTGCACGACTACGTACGCCTGAATAGAACTGAGATCCAACTGCATCGTTGTCAATGGCATATCCCATTGCTTGACGCAAGCTCAAATCTGCCATTTTCGCGTCTGGGTTAGGAACAACTTCTCCTGCTTCTGAATCCCACTCACCCAATTTGAATCCGATGTATGTGTAAGCCAGTTCTTCACGGCCCAAAATAGTGTATCCAGGAAGGTCCGCATATGTTTCGTACAAGTCAGTCGGCATGCTCAAAGCGATGTCGTATTCTCCGTTTTGCAACGCAGCTACGATACTGGAGCTAGGGACCACTTCAACGATGATACGGTCCAATACCGGTTCGCCTTTGTAGTAGTGTTCATTCGCCACAAACTCCACAGACTCCCCAGGTACGATGTTTTGTACAGCAAATGGCCCAAATCCGATTGGGTTTTCACGGATTTCAGGAGAAGATTCCAATTCGCCTACAGGAATATCTTGCAACTGGTGTTTCGGCATAGCGCCGGACCAAACCCCACCACCAGATTGAAGCATTTGGACACCAGTCTCTTTGTACTGAATTTCAATTGTACGGTCATCGACTACAGTGATACCAGAGATAGTGTCTGCATCTCCAGCTTTGTATTCTTCCATACCTACAATGTTCATCATGGAGGAGTCATAGCGGATACCTGTGTAGTCAGGATGTCCGATAACTTCGTAAGAATACACCATGTCTTCTGCTTTAACCGGCTCTCCGTCAGACCAAGTGACGCCTTCTTTCAATTGAATGGTCGCTTTGTTTGCTTCTTGATCCAAATCCAGTGTAGCGGCTCCGCTGTCGTCAATTTGGAAGTTTTCGTCTGTTCCAAACAATGTTTCAATGTTAAATTGCATCAATTCAGCATCATAGCCGTCTTCATACAATTCATAACTGAACAAACCTTGGAATGGAGAGTCAGTGACCAAGGCAACGTTCAATGTACCGCCTTCTTGGACTTCCCCTTCATTTTGGACGCCGGATTCAAATTCTACAATCCCGTCCGCGTTTTGTTCTGCTCCTCCGGCGTTGTTTCCGCCAGCATTATCAGCAGAAGTGTCGGTGTCTTCCCCGCCACCGCCTCCGCAAGCTGCCAACAATAGAGCAATTGCCGCTGTAGTGCCTAACAAACCATATTTTTTCTTAGACATCTCTTTCTCCCCTTTTCTTAACCTAATCTTTGTTTAGCGTCTGCCGCACGTTTCAGCGCTTGGCCGACGTAGTTTATACACAACATCAGTACTAAGATGACTAATGATGCTGGTAACCAAACCCATGTTTTATTCTCCAAGATATCTGGAGAGGTAGCATAACTGACCAGGGTTCCTAAACTTGGAACAGAAGTCGGTAACCCGAATCCCAAGTAAGTCAAACCGGTCTCAATGCCGATATTAGCCGCAAAGTTCAACGTGACGTTTACGATAATCAAGGAACTTAGATTCGGCATCATTTCGCGAAACATAATCAAAAAGGATGGAGTCGCCATCGTTTTGGACGCGCTGATATAATCTCGTCTGCCTTCAGACAATGCTTTACTGCGGATTAGGCGTGCTTGACCCACCCAGTAGAAGGCACTCATGATGAGGATAAACGTCCATACGTTATAGTTTGGAACGATAGTGACAAATACAATGATTAACATGGTAGTTGGAAGAAGCATGATAAAGTCTACAATTCTCATCAATAAATTATCGATGAACCCTCCGTAGTATCCCGCAACAATTCCGACAACAATTCCGATGGTACTCGTCAGTAAGGTAACTGCTACCCCAATTAAAATGGAGTTTCTCGCACCAACGACCAGCAAGCCGAAAATGTCGCGTCCTCCTGAGTCTGTACCCAGCCAGAATTGTGAGTTTGGAGGAGTGTATTGATCCAACAAGCTAATTCTCATTACTTCATCTAAATCAATGACTGCTGCTCCAATGAATATACTGATAACCAACACAGTCAATAAGATGAAGGCTCCTAGAGCAACTTTATCTTTCAGAAACTCCCTTACAATTACTTTGAATCCCATAGGTGGCGCACTTACAGGTGTGCCTTTTGTCATAACTTCAGAATCTAAACCTTCATTGGCTGCCATTTCTTTCATTCCTTTCTGCTGTAAAGCTCATTCTAATCAATTCGGATACGCGGATCGACGATACTCATGATAATGTCCGATAACAATGTACCGACTAACGTTGCAATACCGAACAGCAGAACCAAAGCAGTGATTACACTGTAATCACGACTGTTGATGGATTGAATGAACAGCTGCCCCATTCCTTGATAGGCAAAGATCTGCTCAATAAACACGGACCCCCCGATTAACCCTGTAATTTGATAGCCTAATGTAGACGCAATTGGCAGGAAAGAGTTCCGGAAAATGTGACGGTTGTACACTACTTTTTCGGGAACACCTTTTGAACGTGCTGTTTTCACGTAGTCTTGTGTTTTCGCATCGATCACTTCACTTCTCAAGTACTGAATGATACTGGTCGTACCTAAGATGGCATATGTGACAGACGGCAAGATCAAGTGGTACGCACGACTCATGTAGTATTCGAACGATCCTGATTGAAGCGTTACTTCCACACTGCCGTTTGTTGGGAACCAGCCCAACGTATAGCCGAAGAACCACAACATCAAAAGTGCCAATACAAACGTTGGGATTGCGTAGCTCACGTAGTTATAAACAATGACTGCTTTATCCATGAAAGAGTCGTTGTAACGCCCTGCCAACATACCGAGAGGCAATGCAATCGCATAAGTCAATACCAATGATACCAATGACAATAGAATGGTGTTTTGCGCTCTTTGTCCGATTAGTACAGAAACCGGCACTTTATAGGTGTAGCTTGTACCAAAGTCTCCTTGCAGCGCATTTCCAAGCCAACGGAAGTATTGAATTGGAAGCGGGTCATTCAATCCTGCCTGCTCCCGAAGGTTCTCGATAACAATTGGATCAGTTTCAGGAGTGATCAACCCTGTAAACGGATCTCCCGGCATGAATTGTGCTACTGCAAAAACCAATATACTCAAAATGAAGATTTGTGGAATCATTAATAAAACTCGTCTGAGAACTGTTTTCCACATTGTTTATTTGCCCCCTTCTTCTGCAGGTTTCAACGCAACGTAATGATTGTCGTTTAGAGGGCGTAAATCATAAACGCGTCCGTTTTCATCATAGTACTGATCTTCAAATTCTTGGTATTCTTTTTCTACGCGTTCTCTTTCAGCCTTCAGTTCCTTCCGGATGGTTGGATCCATTTCCGGAATGGCAGAAAGCAACCGCTTGGTGTAGATATGCTGAGGATTCTTGTAGATTTCTCTGCTTGTACCTTGTTCAACGAATCTTCCTCTGTGCATGATAGCAATATAGTCAGACATATGTTGAACAACTCCCAAGTCGTGAGAGATAAACAAGTAACTCAACCCATACTCTGTTTGGATGTTACGCATAAAGTTCAAAACTTGGGCTTGAACCGACAAGTCCAATGCAGAAGTCGGCTCGTCTGCAATAATCAGCTTAGGATTACTTGCGACTGCTCGTGCTACACCGATACGCTGACGCTGACCACCTGAAAATTCGTGCGGATATTTATACATCGCTTCTTCGTTCAACCCAACAATCTCCAACAGTTCAATAATCCGTTTCTTTTCTTCTTGAGGAGTATAGTTGAAAAAGTTGCGCATAGGTTCCGCAATCACATCAATGATACGTTTCTTAGGGTTCAACGCAGATGTGGAATCTTGGAATATCATTTGAACATCCCGGTTGTAGTCTCTATATTGTCCGCGGCGGCTGCGGGCTTTATTTGTCACATCCACGCCTTCGTAAATCACATTACCGGAAGTGATTTCTTCCAATCCAATGATGGATTTTCCAATGGTCGTTTTTCCAGAACCGGACTCACCGACCAACCCGTATGTCTTTCCGCTTTCAATCGACAAGTTTATGCCGTCCACGGCATAAACATAGTCTTGGATGGTGTTGAGAAGGCCGCCCCTGATTGGGTAATGCACTTTCAAATCTTTGACTTCAATAAATCCCACTATTGCTCCTCCTCTCCTTCAAAGTGAAAATGTTGCCAACATGTACATCTCACTTTATGACCAGGAGAGATTTCATGCAGTACCGGGTCTTCTTCGTGAGTTTCTGCCGGAATCCATGGAATACGGGGAGCAAAGCGGCAGCCTCTTCTTGGAAGATTTTGCAGAGAAGGAACCGTTCCTTGAATGACGTGCAATTCATCGTTTTCATCTTCCAATTCATGAGGAACCGAATTCAACAAGGAACGTGTGTATGGATGTTTCGGGTTTCCGAACAATTCTTCCACTGTTGCTTCTTCGACAATCTGTCCGGCATACATTACCGCTACTCTATCAGCAGTTTGTGCCACAACGCCTAAGTCGTGAGTGATCAAGATGATTCCTGAACCGGTTTCATCTTGAATGTCATTCATCAAGTCCAAGATTTGGGCTTGGATGGTCACGTCCAATGCTGTAGTAGGCTCGTCCGCAATAATGATTGGCGGTTTGTTTGCCAACGCAATAGCGATAACTACTCTCTGACGCATTCCACCAGATAATTCGTGTGGGTATTGTTGCATCACACGCTTCGGATTGGGAATCCCCACCTGGTCCAATAACTGTTCTACACGGTTAGTACGTTGTTTATCATCCATATCAGAATGATAAACAAGTGTTTCTTCAATCTGATCATGAATGGTCATCAATGGGTTTAAGGACCCTAACGGATCTTGAAAAATCATCCCAATGTCATTGCCTCGAATTTTGTTGTATAAAGTTTCATTCAAGTCTAACAGGTTGATGTCTTTGTATATGACTTCCCCTTTAATTTGGGTGTTATTAGGATCGTGCAGCCCTATAATAGATGTGGCCAGAGTACTTTTTCCGGATCCGGACTCACCCACGATCGCTAGTATTTCGTTATTTTCTAATGTGAGAGATACATCGTCAACAGCATTATAATAATCATCCGTAACGCGGAAAGCTGTTTCAAGATGATTAATCTCTAACAAAGGACGTTCGACTGCCAATAGCTTACCTCCTAAACTGCTTTTCAAATGAGAGTTGCATTAAACAAAAGTTTGAACTGTTTAATCACCTGTGTTGAATTATACTGGTTCGAAATGATTATTTCAACTAGTTTTTAATCATTTTATAATAGAATAATAAAAATGCAACCCTGTTTAGGGAAAAAAACTAAAAAAACCGAAAATCAAGCTTACTTAAAAAAATAAGCCGATTTTCGGTTCACCTTACAGAGTAAGTATAAAACCTTTTTATTACCGGTTTGTTTCAATATAATCGACTGCTTTTCCGACAGTTGTGATTTGTTCGGCGTCTTCATCGGAAATTTCAGTCCCAAATGTATCTTCCATCTCCATGACCAATTCTACTATGTCTAATGAATCTGCTCCCAAATCATCTTTAAACGTAGTTTCTCGCGTTACTTTGTCTTCGTCTACGCCTAGTCGTTCGACAATAATGTTTTTTACTTGTTCAAACACATCTTTTTCGGCCATATTGCGTCACCTCCTGCCGGCTTTCAAGATAATTTTGCCTGCATAATTTATTGTATCTTAATCATTTGGGTATTGCCATCCCTTTTTCATAAAAAGCTTTCATCCTCATTCTTTGGAATCCTCTTCAAAATAAGAAACCAGGTCTTCTATCACGCCTGATTGAAGCATTTCACGAATCTGTTTGATTGTATTATAAACAGGTTCACTTGTAGCTGAACCATGTGTTTTTACAACTGGTGCGCGCAAACCAAACAGTACGCCTCCACCATACTTGGAATAATCCAATACATCTTTCAATTCCGACAAGCTGTCCTTCAGCAACAAACCTCCCAGTTTTGCTTTTGTTCCACCATCGAATATGCTTTTCTTCAGCAATGACATCATGGACAACGCTGTTCCTTCAATTGTTTTCAGTACGGCATTGCCTGTGAATCCATCCGTTACCACCACATCGGCAGCACCATTCAAAATTTCCCGTGCTTCCACATTCCCGATAAAATTAATTTGGTCGTTCTCTTGGAGCAACTGGTATGCCTGTTTGGTTAATTCGTTTCCTTTGTTTTCCTCTGTGCCATTGTTTAACAGAGCCACGGTCGGCCGTTCAATGCCTCTCATGAATTTTGCATAGTAACTCCCCAACGTCGCATGTTGATTGATGTTAACTGGTTTGGTGTCTGCATTTGCACCGACGTCCATAAAGTTGAACGCCTCTTTTTCGCCTGAAAGGATTGGAAGAGTGGTCAATAGTCCAGGCCGATCGATTCCTGGAATCCGACCAACAATAAGCAGTCCGGAAGCCAACAAAGCTCCTGTATTCCCCGCTGAAAAGACAGCATCTGCTTCTTTTTCTTTGACAGCACGTGCCGCCATAACCATAGAAGCATTCTTTTTCCGGCGGATTGACCGGACAGGATCATCATCGCTTTCAATTTTTTCATCCGTGTGGACGATTTCTATATTGAGCAATCCCTCTTGCAAATGCTTCCGGATTTCCTGTTCTTTTCCGTATAGGACAATCGTTATGTCCGTAAACTCTTTGGCGGCTTTTTCCGCTCCCACAACAATCGCTTGAGGGGCATTGTCGCCACCCATTGCATCTACTGCTATTCTCATCACTTCCACTCCCTGCTGTTGGTTCAAGTTAATCGAAAACATTTCGTTTTTTTCTACTGATTCCAAGATAGTGTCGCAATTCTTCAAACTGCGGATGTGTGAGGAACTCGTCCTGGCTGAGAAGCTGTTGAGCCTCTGAACGGGCAGCTTCCAAAGCATTGAAGTCTTCCACCAAATCCGCACGCTTGAATTCGGGAATACCTGATTGTTTGTTCCCGAACACATCACCTGGCCCTCTCATTTCGAGGTCCTTTTCACTCAAAAGAAAACCATCATTGATTTGGGTCATCAACTTCATCCTCTGAGCACCGGTTTCACCTTTTGGATCTGCAATCAATACACAATACGATTCTTTGTGCCCACGTCCAACCCGGCCTCGGAGCTGGTGAAGCTGGGCCAGCCCAAATCGATCGGCATCATACACCACCATCAGTGAGGCGTTAGGAACATTGACTCCCACTTCAATAACAGTGGTCGATACCAATATTTGAATTTCATTCTGTTTAAAGGCATGCATAATGTCTTCTTTTTCCTGTGCAGACATTTTTCCATGAAGCAACCCTACTTTGTATTCCGGTTCAAACAAATGTTGGTAATGAGCATACGTTTCCGTTGCTGTTTTTAAATCCAATGTTTCAGATTCTTCAATCAACGGACTGATTATATAAACTTGTGATCCTTCCCGAACATGGTCACGTGCGAACTTCTCAATCCGCTCGGCATGTTTATGACGCACCCAATACGTTTTCACCGGTTTTCTTCCTGCCGGCATTTCATCTAATGTCGATACATCCATTTCTCCAAATGCACTGATGGCTAACGTGCGTGGAATGGGAGTGGCTGTCATGAACAGCACGTCCGGAGTTGCACCTTTTTCACGCAAAATTTTTCGTTGATTGACCCCGAAGCGGTGTTGTTCATCGGTAATGACTAATCCCAAACGATGAAATTCCACATCATCTTGTATTAAAGCGTGGGTGCCTATAATGGCATCAATTTCTCCTGACTGCAATCCAGCCAAAATGTCTCGACGTTCAGCAGTTTTGGTGGACCCGGTCAACAGCGCCACGCGCAAATCCATGTCCGAAAACAGTTCCGATAAACTTTCCATATGCTGTTCGGCCAGTATCTCAGTCGGCGCCATTAACGCAGACTGCCATCCAGCCGTCCATGCCGCTACAATCGCCGCTGCTGCAACGATAGTTTTTCCGCTTCCAACATCTCCTTGGAGCAGACGGTGCATCTGAATCGGCTGCTTCAAATCTCTGCAGATTTCATTAATGACCCGCTTTTGAGCACCCGTCAGTTCAAAAGGAAGGCCAGATAGGAAAGTTCGCAATCGATTCACATCATAATCAACTAAAATTCCCTCGCCCGGTTTACGGTTCTTTTTCCGCAGCCATTGAATTTTCAATTGATACAGGAAAAGCTCTTCGAAAATGATTTCCCGCTCCGCCTGCCGGGATTCTTCTTCGGTTTCAGGAAAATGGATCATACGCACCGCTTCTTTATGTGACACCAATTGATACCGTTTCTTCAAATAACTTGGTACGTATTCCGGAATCAAATCAGCGTATTCTTTCAATGCTTCTTTAATCAAACGCACAATGGTTCCTTGCTTGATGTGTTTGGACGTATGATAAACAGACTCGTAATCTTGCGTGGAATAGCCTATAATGCGGATACCGTTCAATGACTTCCTGATGCCGTCCCACTTGCCGAAAATAGAGGTCTCTTCCCCTGCCTGCACTTTCTCTTTAAGGTAAGGTTGGTTGAAAAATGTCACCGGGACGACTACATTGTCCGAGACAATACGAAAAGACAGACGGTTTTTCCTAGGGGCGAAGTGATTGATTACTGGATCTGAAAGTACCGTTCCGGAAAGGACTACTTTTTCCTTGTCTTCAATCTCTTCAATTTTCTTCACACCTAAATCTTCATAGCGAAATGGATAATGTGTCAATAAATCTAAGACCGTTTCTATTCCCAAGCCATTTAATGCTTCTACTCGTTTAGGCCCTACTTTCGGTAAAACAGATACTGGATCGTATATGCTTTTGTTAGTGAGCCCCGTCGCCGTTTTCTTTTCCACTGCTTCCACCTCCCTCATCATTCTCTTGATAAGAAAATAGACAAAATGCCAGTATGCCTGTCATTCTGTCTAGTTCCTCCCATCAATTGTTTATTCTACTGAAAAAATGTATGGATATACCGGTTGGTCGCCTACATGGATTTCAACTTCCAGATCCTCATTCATCTCTTGAGCTGCTTCCGCAATGGCTTCCGCTTCCTCTAAGGTTCCGTCTTCTCCATAGATAATGGTTAGAATTTCGCTGTCTTCCACAAGCATTTGGCGAACAGTCTCTACTGCAGCCACTTGGCGGTCCTGTTCCGCAACTTTAATGCTGCCGTCGATCAATCCCATGTAATCGCCTTTTTTGATGGCCAATCCTTCTATTTCCGTATCACGGATCGCATACGTTATTTGTCCGCTGATGACGTGATCCAGTTCTTCGATCATATCTTCTTTGTTGGTTGAAAGATCGTTCAATGGATTGAATCCCAGCATAGCTGTCAACCCTTGAGAAATATTGCGTGAAGGGATCACTTCAGCTGGAACTTCTGCTACGGAAGCAGCTTGTTCTGCAGCCATAAAAATATTTTTGTTGTTTGGAAGAATCAAAATATTTTTTGCATGTACTTCTTCAATCGCTTTTAAGATATCTTCCGTACTTGGGTTCATGGTTTGTCCGCCTTGAATGACATAATCCACACCCATGCTTTCAAATAATTTTGCCAACCCTTTTCCTGCAGCTACAGCAATCACGCCAAAATCTTTCATTTTAGTTGGTGTTTGAACTGGAGCAGAAACAGGTTGAGAGTCTGCATCAACAAGGGAAGAATGTTGTTCTCTCATGTTGTCCACTTTAATCTTGATCAAAGAACCAAATTTTTGTCCGTAGTTCATGACTTCGCCTGGTTTTTCGGTATGGACGTGGACTTTCACGACTTCTTCGTCCGCCACAACAAGCAGCGAATCACCCATTTCATTTAAATGATTACGGAATTCGTCATAATCAAAGGCGCTGTCCACGGTTTCCCCTTCGCCCAAACGGACCATGATTTCCGTGCAGTAGCCGTATGTGATGTCTTCTGTGTGGATATGTTCATGGGCGTTTCTGTGGTGCTCGGCACGGACCAATTCAGACAAATCTGCTTCTTCTGTGTCCAACTCTTCAATCGCTTCGCCTTTCAGCGCACTTAAAAAGCCTTCGTAAACATATACAAGACCTTGTCCGCCACTGTCCACCACACCTACTTCTTTTAATACTGGAAGTAAGTCTGGAGTTTTTTCCAATGCTTTTTCAGCCATGTTCAATACCGCAGTCATGACTTCGATTACGTCATCTGTTTCCCCGGCTTTACGTACGCCAGCTTTTGCGGATTCTCTTGCCACTGTCAAAATAGTTCCTTCTACCGGCTTCATGACCGCTTTATAAGCTGTTTCTACACCCGCACGAAATGCAGCTGCCAAATCGTTCGCATTGATTGTTTCTTTTTCTTTGATAGCTTGACTGAATCCACGGAACAACTGAGACAAAATAACTCCAGAGTTCCCGCGGGCGCCCATCAGCAATCCTTTTGCCAAAGCAGCTCCAAGTTCTCCTGCGTGTTCAGAAGTGTTTTCTTTCACTGCTTGTTTTCCACTGGTAAAAGTCAAGTTCATATTTGTCCCTGTATCACCGTCAGGAACTGGAAATACGTTCAATGAGTTGACGTATTCTGTTTTGCTTTCTAATCTTTTTTGACCTGTATTGATCATCGCTCGCAGGTCTTTGGCTTCAATTTTTGAGACTACCACTTTTTTCATTTCCTCCTTCGTCACGTTTGCAGACCTTACCGAGATCAGCTATTCTGCAAAACGCGCACGCCTTGCACATATACATTAATGGAATTCGCTTGGATGCCTAATGTCGCTTCGAGCTGGTATCCAACCCGTTCTTGCACATTTCGGCTGACTTCGCTGATTTTTGTGCCGTAGCTGACAATGATGTATACATCCACTGCAATGCCGTTGTCTTCTTGACGGACCACTACACCGCGAGAGTAATTTTCTTTTTTTAAGATTTCGTTTAAATTGTCCCGGACTTGGCTTTTACTTGCCATGCCGACAATCCCAAATATTTCAGTTGCTGCACCGCCCACAACAGTAGCGATGACTTCATTTGTGATTTCAACTGTTCCATATTCAGTTTGGATATTAATTGCCATGTATTGTTTCCTCCTCCTGCCTTATGTACCAAAAATCTCCTTATCATTTTAGCATAGCAGCTTTCATAATGAAAGAAGAATCCCGTTCAACACCGATTTTCAGACAATGAAACAGCTTTTTTCGAAAGTGTGTCAAGTATTTTTCCTTGAATAAAAGTTGTTGCAAACCTTCCATAATTGTGATAAATTACTAAAGTATGAATTAACGCTTCGTATGCAACAGAAGCACCAAAGGAGGTATACTAATGGCTAAGGAGTGCTACATTACAGGCCGTAAAGCTCGCAGCGGCAATAACCGTTCTCACGCAAACAACCATTCTAAACGTACTTTCGGAGCAAACTTGCAAAAAGTTCGCATCTTGGTCGACGGAAAACCTAAAAAAGTTTGGGTTTCTGCTCGTGCTTTGAAATCCGGAAAAGTAGAACGCGTTTAATTCCGTAACTGTCTGTTCCAGTGAGCAGACAGTTTTTTTGCATCATTACATAGTAATTGAAAAAAAGACGCCGCCTTTCTTTAAGGCAGCGTCTTTTTGATTACAAAGAATACTAATCTTTTGATTGGATAACCGCAAGCAAGCCTTCTTTGAAGGAGGCCTGTGCCACTTTTTCTTGGAATTCATTGCTCACATATGCCATGGGATGAGGTACGTCATGATCTGTCAACGGGTACTTCAACCCTCTTAACGTCAGCGAACGTACCGGAGTCAACGCGACAAACGACACATATGTTTTGTCGTCTTCTTTTATCATTTCATACTCCCCAGGCAAATAATACGTAACGGTGTTTTGTTTATCTTTGATAGCGATTTTTTCTACATACGCTGAAAAACGCGTCTGCGCAGGAAGCAACAACACGCTGAAAAGGTGGTCGATTCTTCCGCCGGTTCCGCCATACAACACAACTTTTTCGGCTTTCAGCGTATCAAACGCTTCTTGAATAGCCAACTCCGTATCGGTATCATCTTTTTCAGCCTTTACCTTGATTATCGTTGGAACTGCCTCTTCTATCTTTTGAAATTCTTCATAAGAAACTGAATCGAAATCGCCTAACGCCATAGTTGGAACAATGCCATTCTCTAAGAGTCGAAGCGCCCCGCGGTCCACGCCTATCCACAAACTTCTATGTTGTTCGGACGCCAAGTATTTAGGCAGATGTTCCGACGGGCCTCCTAGCATAATGGATACGACAGTCATGTTATTTCACTGCCTGCTTCAATTGGTCGATGCGTCCGTTTGGTTCTTCCGCTCCGAAGATATAGGATCCCGCCACCAAAACATCTGCGCCAGCTTCTTTACAGAGTGGTGCCGTTTCATGGGTGATTCCTCCGTCAACCTCAATGAGGTAGGAGTACTCATTCACTTCTCTCAATTGGGCCAATGTAGTGATTTTAGAGACTGTTTCCGGCAAGAAGTCCTGACCGCCGAATCCCGGGTTGACGGTCATCACCAGCACCAAATCGACCATTGCCAATACCGGTTGAATGCGCTCCACAGGTGTGCCTGGATTGATGGCAATTCCTGCTTTTGCACCGGCATCTTTAATCATTTGCAATACACGGTGAACATGCGGCGTGCTTTCCGCTTGAATGGTGACAACATCCGCACCTGCTTCACAAAAGTCACGGACGTACCTCTCTGGTTCTGCAATCATCAAATGACAATCCAAAGTTTTAGTGGTGCGCGGACGAATGGCGGAAACAATGTTTGCACCAAACGTAATGTTCGGAACGAACTGGCCGTCCATACTATCGATATGAATCCATTCAGCTTCATCCACTTTTTCCAAATCGGTTTTCAGATCATACAAATCAGCACTTAAAATAGATGGAGCAATAATCATTTACATCTCTCCCTTTCTTATAGAAAAACGAGATTCTTCTATTCTTTGTTATTTCTTTTTTGAATAGTCAGGCTTTCGGTTTTGAATTTCCTCTAAAAATAGCAGATAGTTTTTGTAGCGTTCTTCTGGAAAGGTTCCATCCACCACCAGCTGTTTTACTTTGCAACCCGGTTCATTTTGATGCAGGCAGCCGTTAAAGCGGCATTCCGGAGCAACCTCTCTGAAATCGGGGTATAAAAACGGCAGTTCTTCTGCTTCAATGTCATCAAAATTCAAGGAACTGAATCCCGGGGTGTCAGCCAAAAGGCCTCCATACAAAGGCAACAACTCTACGTGACGGGTCGTGTGTTTCCCCCGCCCCAATGACGTAGAGACTTCTCCGGTTTCCAGTGAAAGCTCTGGTGAGAGCTTGTTCAACAATGTTGATTTTCCTGCACCGGACTGCCCGATCAATACCACGAGTTTTCCTTCCACTTTTTCAGCGAAAGCTTCTCGTTCTTGCTGTGTTACGGAGTCGGACGATGAGGAGAGAAGGCAGGGATACCCCAGACCTTCATAATACGAAACAGCACTCAGGATAGATTCTTTTTCGTCAACCAAATCCATTTTAGAGACGTAAATCAAAGCTTCCATATGGTTGCTCTCAAGCGTCACCAAAAAACGATCCAGTAATTGTGTGGAAAAATCAGGTTCTACCGCAGACATGACGACGATTCCCACATCCACGTTTGCTACCGGCGGCCGCTTTAATTCATTTTTTCTCGGCAGCAACTCTTTGATGACTCCTTCATCCTGATTTCCACTTTCGAAAACAACGTAATCCCCGACTAACGGGGTAAGGTTTTGTTTTCTGAACACTCCACGTCCTCTGGTTTGGTACACTTTCCCATCGGCATATACATAGTAAAACCCGCTGAGCGCTTTTCTGATTTGTCCTTCCGCCATGTTCTCCCCTCTTCTCTTTTCATTTTTACGCTTCTACTTCTTCTTCAATGATTGTTTCGCCGTCCCGTACAATACGGTAACGCCCTTTGGTTCCTTCTTCAAGCGTTAAATTCAGCGTCACTTCTGTGTCTTCGGTTATTTCCAATTCTCTATACGGAGAATCTAAGTTGTTTTCTGTATCTTCGATGAATATTTGAATGGTATTCGGTGTGCGGGTCTCTTGCGGCTCTCCGGAATTTTCTTTCTCGCCATTTTCTCCCTCCGCAGGCTGCTCTTCCGAACTATCTTGTTCTGTTTCTTCCGGAGCTTTATACGGAATAGGCACGGTGACATCGATCGTTTCATACTGAATCTCTTCCGGCCCAAGTGACATGACGACTGAAATGTGCGAATCGGCGTACACAAGCGTTCCAGCCTCAGGTTTTTGAGAGATGACCTGACCTTCCGGAACACTGTCGGAATGGGCCTCTTCCACAGTTACATTCAAATCATGATCCCGTACATAATCTTGTACTCCGCGCAGAGAATAATTGGCCAAATCCCGCAGTTCAAATCCGGCTCTTCCTTCACTTACCGTGAGCGTGACCGTAGTTTCTTCCGGAACCACTTCATCTCCGGCTTCTATATCCTGTGAAATAATATATCCGGCCTCCACGGTATCGCTGCTCTCATTTTCTTGTTCTACGATGAATCCAAGTTCAGTCAATCGGGCACGGGCTTCCTCAAAAGGTTCACCGGTATAATCTTGAAACTCTACAGTTTCTTTCCCGGTACTGATAAACAAATCGACTGCTGCATCCTCTTTAACCGTGGAATCGCCTGCTGGAGAAGTTCTGGTCACCCGGCCCTCTTCCACTTCTTCACTGGACTCCAGGATGGTTTCGCCGAGGACCAAGTTGGCCTGCATCAACGCTTGCACAGCCTCTGCTTCTGTCATACCTGAAACATCGGGCACTTGCACATCGTCTGTTCCAGATAAAAGGAATACCAAGAATGCCGCGAATGTCGCCAACAACAGCAAAACGGGAATCAGCCATTTTTTTCGTTTCTTTTTCTTGTTTTCTTCGGGTTGAGTTTGGACTTTATCGGCGTCAGGAACAGGTGCAATCACCGTTGTTTCCGCCGTTTTCCCGCTTGCCGTGTCACCATCAACAGAAATCGGTTGAAACTGCTTTGTTTCTTCCATGCTGGTATTGACTGGAATAAACTTGGGTTCATCCGCTCTCTCCGGAGACAGAGACGTTTCCAGATCGTCAGCCATCTCCTGTACGGTTTGATACCGTTGTTCTTTTTCTTTGGCCGTAGCTTTCAATACCACGTTTTCCAACGCCTGGGGAATATGTGGATCACTTTCCCGAATGGAAGGGATTGGTTCTTGGAAATGCTTCAATACGATGGATACCGCTGATTCTCCGTCAAACGGAACATTTCCGGTCAACAATTCAAACAATAAAATGCCCAAAGAATAAACATCCGACTGCTTGGTCGCCATCCCTCCGCGAGCCTGCTCGGGGGAAATGTAATGAACCGACCCCAACAATGAATTGGTTTGAGTGATGGAGTTTTGTGACAAAGCTATTGCGATTCCGAAATCGGTGATCTTTACATAATCATCATCGTCTATCAATATATTCTGCGGTTTCAAATCCCGGTGAATTAAACCGTTTTGATGCGCATACTCCACAGCAGACAAAATTTGTCCCATAATATCCAGTGCTTTTTTATAAGGAATAGGGTAGTTTTCTCTGATGTATTCCTTTAAATCTGTTCCTTTGATGTATTCCATTACAATATACGGGTTATCATCTTCTTGCCCGACATCGTAAATGCTGACAATGTTTGGATGAATCAACTCCGTGGAGGCGAGTGCCTCACGCTTAAACCGTCGAATGCTGCTCTCGTCATTCCGAAAATCATACCGCATAAGTTTCACAGCCACTTGCCGCTCGAGAATCAAATCCTCAGCGAGATAAACATTTGCCATCCCGCCAGATCCAACCGGTTTAAGAATTCTATATCTGCCATTGATACGTTGACCGATTTCCATAGGTCACTCTCCTCCTTCCTTTGTTGATTCAACCAAGAGTACACTGATATTGTCATATCCACCTTGTTCCAACGCTTGCGCTACCAACGCTTCTGCTTTTTCTTGTGCCGACAGGTCTTCTAAAAGAATGTTTTCTATTGTTTCCTGGGCCAATGAATTGGATAAGCCGTCTGAACAAAGCAGCAGACTGTCTCCTTTTTCAAATTCCACATCAAAAAAATCCACGTCAATGGTTTCATTTACACCCAACGAACGCATCAACACATTCCGGTTTGGGTGTTTGATAGATTCCTCTTCCGTGATTTCCCCTCTTTTCATCAATTCATTGACGAAAGAATGGTCCTCTGTGATCTGTCTCAAAGTTTGACTCTCCAATAAATAAGCACGGCTGTCTCCAACATTCGCCACCAGCGCTCTTCCTTCAAGAAACGCTGAGGCGACCAGAGTGGTCCCCATGCCTTCTAAGTCTTTATATTGCAGAGATTTATTGTAAATCCGTGAGTTTTCCTTGTTTATTTCTTCATATACCCACTGCTTGGTTTCATCCAAACTCATCCATGCGGTGGATTCCCAAGCGTGACCCATATGTACAGCAGCCATCTCGCTGGCTACATCGCCAGCATTGTGGCCGCCCATGCCATCACATAAAATGCCTAACAGCTGCCGGTCAGAATTATAGAAATGAGCAGTATAGTCCTCGTTTGCTTTTCGCACGTTTCCTATATGACTCTTTATCCCGATATTCAACGTGTCACCTTCCCTGAACCTATTCACTTTCAATCTGTTTTAACTGGTCGTTTTCTTTAAGCAGCAAATGTAAAAGCCATCTGTTCCGTATTGATGCGGATAAATAGTCACATCACCGCTTTCGGCATCTACCAAATCTGATTTCTCCACAAATACTGTTTCTTTTTTGTATTCGGGGTGTTTGTTTAGGAACCGATCAACAACTTCATGATTTTCTTCCTTTGTTATTGTACAAGTACTGTACACAAGAAGTCCACCTTTTTTCAATAAGGTAGAAACACTTTCCAATATCGCAAGTTGGATGGTCTGCAGACGCTCAAAATCCGTTTCTTGCTTGTTGTATTTGATATCCGGCTTTCTACGCATCAACCCTAAACCGGAACACGGGGCATCAATCAGAATACGGTCGAATTGTTCTTCCTCAAAACGTTCCCCCGCCTCGCGCGCGTCCATCACAAAGGTATCCACCACTTCTCCCAGATGCTGCCGCTTGGCATTTTCTTCAATCAACTTCACTTTGTGCGGGTGCAAATCCAATGCCGTTACTTTCCCGCCCTGTTCAACGGATAAATAAGTTGCGATATGTGTGGTTTTTCCTCCTGGAGCGGCACATGCATCCAAGACTTGGTGATGAGGCTCCACGCGTAACGCAGGTGCCACCAACATGGAAGACTCGTCTTGGATGGTGATTTTCCCTTGTTTGAAAAGGAGTGAACCTGCAAAATGCCCACTTTTCGCCACAATCCCTGCAGAAGTCAACTGACTTTTTTCCACATTGAAACCTTCTTCTTTCATCGTGTCCAACGCTTCTTCCACAGAGATGAGGTTTTGGTTTACACGGGCACTGGATCGGTTCTTCTCCAAGAGAGACGCTGCCAACTTCTCCGCTTCTTCCATCCCGATTTCTTTAGCAAAGCGTTGAACCAGCCATTGAGGGAGGCTGTATTGAATGGAAATCCGTTCCGATGGATCTGTGAGATTATCAAATGAACGCAGCTCTTCACGCAGGAAGTTCCGCAGCACGGCGTTCACCATGTTGCCGATTCCTTTGTGTCCTCTTTTCTTTGCGATTTCAACCGCTTCATCCAACACCGCATGATTGGGAACACGCTCCAAATAAACCAGTTGGTATACTGACAAACGTAACAACTGGATCACCCATGCATCTACTTTTTTTGATTTTTTAAGGAAAGGCGCCAAATAATAGTCCAATGTCAGGCGGCGTTGCGTGACACCGTAAACCAACTCCGTCAATAACCCGGCTTCTTCAGACGACAATTGATTTTTGCGGATCACTTGATCGATTTCCAAGTTGGAGTAAGAACCGCTTTTTTCAATTCGATTCAATGTCTCCATGGCCAAGTATCGACTGCTCTTTTGTATGGATTGTTTATTCACCAAGTTTCTGCCCTTCTTTCAAGTGGCTGCCTGCACCAGCTAAGAAGTCTCTGACCGGCATTTTCCCTTTGCCTGAAGGCTGGAGCATGTCAATGGTCACAACGCTTCCTTGGCCGCAAGCAACCGCAAGTTCTTCTTTTGTTTTTTCAATGATCGTTCCCGGTGCTTCTTTTGTCTGGTGGGAAGCTATCGACACACCCCAAATTTTCAGTCGTTTGCCATCCAAGAGTGTGTAGGCTCCAGGGAACGGACGCATTCCACGCACTTTCCAATCAATTTGTTGGGCAGACAGACTCCAATCGATTTGTTCTTCTTCACGAGTGATGTTTGGCGAATACGTTGCCTGTGCCTCATCTTGCGGGACTGGGGTCAACTTTCCGGCCAACAAGTCCGGCAATGTATCAATCAACAAGTCTCTGCCCAGCAAACTTAATTTGTCAAAGAGGATGCCGGTGTCATCTTCTGTGGTAATTGGAAGTGCACGCTGGGAGATGATCGGCCCTGCATCCATTTTTTTCACCATGTACATGATGGTGACCCCTGTTTCCTTTTCGCCATTAATCAGCGCGTGGTGGATCGGGGCACCGCCCCGGTACTTCGGAAGCAGAGATGCATGCACATTGATGGAACCATGCGTAGGGGCCTCCAACAGTTTTGTAGGCAGAAACTGACCGAAAGCTGCCGTGACAATGAGGTCGGGCTTCATTTCCAGAATGGTGTCCATTTCCTCGGAACCTGAAATTTTTTCAGGTCGCAGCACAGGAAGCCCCAACCGCTCTGCCGCTTGCTTCACTGGAGTGGGAGTCAACACTCTTTTCCTCCCTACCGGTCGATCTGGTTGAGTGACCACCGCCACTACATTAAAATCATTTTCCACTAAAGCTTCCAGTATGGGAACGGAGAACTGAGGTGTTCCCATGAAAACAATTTTTGTCATATAACATCCTGTCCTTTCTCTTCTGTGTGTTATTTTTTTGGCTCAGATAAAACTGGTTGGTTCCGAATCGATGGCGATTACCATCCCTTTCGCCACATCTTTTTGACTGTTTTGCAGCAATTCATGCAGTTTTTCTTCCAAGTAAGGTTCCCGCTTATATTTGATTAAAATTTGATAGTGATAGCGGTTATGGGTGCGGGCAATTGCTTTAGGCGTAGGCCCCAGCATAACTGCCTGCGGTCCGAGACTAGGTCTTAAGAAATTGGCAATTTCTCCTATCTTTTTAGCGGCAGCCATCTCTTGTTCGTGGCTGACAGTGAGTCGGATAATGAAAAAGTATGGAGGGTATTGCCCTTTGTGACGCAGGGACATCTCTTTCAGATAAAACGTGTTGTAGTCTTGCATCTGCGCCAACTGGATGGCGTAGTGTTCCGGGTTGAACGTTTGAACAATCACTTCTCCGGGTTTGTCGCCTCTCCCCGCTCTTCCACTGACCTGCGTCAACAACTGGAATGTCCGTTCACTGGAGCGGAAATCCGGCAGTCCCAAAGAGGTGTCTGCATTCAATACACCCACAAGCGTGACATCCGGAAAATCCAGTCCTTTGGCGATCATCTGCGTTCCCAATAGAATGTCCGCTTCTTTGTTTCCGAAGCGATTCAACAGTTTTTCGTGGGCGCCTTTTCTACGGGTGGTGTCCACGTCCATTCGGATAACTCTCGCTTCAGGTATCAATTGTTTCAATTCTTCTTCCACTTTTTGCGTACCCGTTCCGTAATACCGGATGCTCCGGCTTCCGCATTGCGGACACAGCGATGGAATGCCTTCTTCATGTCCACAGTAGTGGCACTTCATCGTTTTTGTGTCCATGTGCAGCGTCAGAGAAATGTCGCAGTTCGGACACGGCAGCACAAAACCGCAATCCCGACACATCACGAATGAGGAATAGCCTCGTCGATTCAGCATCAAAACAGATTGCTCCCGTTTGGCCAATCGATCCCGGATGGCTTCTTGAAGAGACAGCGAAAATGTGCTCCGATTTCCTTTACTGGCTTCTTCACGCATATTTACGATGCTGACTTCCGGTAATTCTTGCTTATTGGCCCGTTCATTCAATTCCAATAAATGGTACACGTTCTTTGTGGCACGCGCACGCGACTCCAGAGACGGTGTGGCGCTCCCGAGAACGACTGGGCATTGGTGGTATTCCGCCCGCCATATGGCCACATTCCGCGCATGATAACGTGGGTTTTCTTCCTGCTTATAACTTGTTTCGTGTTCTTCGTCGATGATGATGAGACCAAGATTTTTGACAGGCGCAAAGACAGAAGAACGAGCGCCGACAACGACACGCGCTTCTCCCTTTTCTATTTTTCTCCATTCATCATACCGTTCGCCGTTGGACAATCCGCTGTGCAACACGGCCACTTCTTCCCCAAATCGACTTTTGAAGCGTTGCACCATCTGAGGGGTCAATGCAATTTCCGGTACCAACATCAACGCACTTTGATCTTTTTTCAAGACCTCAGCGATGGTTTGGAGATAAACTTCCGTCTTACCGCTTCCGGTTACCCCTTTCAAAAGGAATACATCCGATGTGCCACCTTCCACGGCTGCCATGATCTGATGATACGCGTGTTCCTGGGAAGGTGTGAGCTGCAATGCCTGTGTCTGTTCAAAGGTGTGGTTTTCAAAAGGATCTCGGTACACCTCGACATCAAACTGGGTCAGCCACCCTTTTTTTTCGCCTTCTTTAATGACAGCCGTACTGATTCCATATTCTTCACGTACGACTTTGGTGGGTACTTGTCTTCCGGCTAATGACTGCAATACGTTCAACAAAAGCAGCTGCTTGGTTGCGCGTTTGGTCAGCCCCGCCTTTTCTTCTTCCAGTTGGTCAAAAGACAGCAAGGGCTTAAGGTGACGTTCTGTCTTTACGGTTATTTTGTCTTTCACCAAATAAACGACTTCCACCAATTCCTGTTGTTTTAATTTCATCAATTGGGTCAAAATCCCACGTTCAGTTGCTTCCTGCCAAGTTATTTCATCCCGGGAAGCAAATAACGTCTCCCACAAGTCACCAGGAAGTTCATCGATGACGCGAATCACTTTGTCATACTTTGCACGCAAAACAGACGGCAGCATCGTTTGGTAACAACTGATTTGGAAACTGAATGTTTTTTTTGCCATATCGGCTCCCAGTTGAATGAGTTCTTCGTTCAACACGGGATCCAAGTCCATGACTTCCAATATTTCTTTCATCCTGCCATCGTATTCTGTGGAAGAGGCAAGTCCCACCACGAAACCTTGGACGCTGCGAGACCCATTCCCAAATGGAACAACCACTCTCATCCCTGGAACAATTTGTTCTTCGTATTCTGATGGGATAAGATAGTCGAACGGTTTATTGGTCTGCATCGTAGGGATGTCCACAATTACTTCAGCGATTCTTGCCAACTCAATCATCCTTCTTTTTTCATGTCTTCAACGGCATACTGTAGTATCTTTTCAGCGATTTCTTTTTTGTCTGCCAGCGGAAGGTAAATTGTTTCGCCTTCTTTTCGATACAGATGCACTTCATTTGTATCCACGTTAAATCCGGCATCTTCTTTACTGACATCATTCGCTACAATCATATCCGCATTTTTTTCTTTTAATTTTCTTTGTGCATATTCTTCTATATTTTGTGTTTCAGCTGCGAAACCAATCAAAAACTGGTCGGTTTTCTGCTGTCCCATCTCTTTTAGGATATCTTTTGTTTGAGCCATCTCAATAATTAGGTTTCCCGTATTCTTTTTTATTTTTTGATTGGATGACTTGGCGGGAGTATAATCTGACACTGCCGCAGCCATAATCAACACATCTGTTGAATCAAACGCTTCTGAGACAGCTTCATACATGTCCTGCGCCGACTCCACAGCCACCGACTCCATGCCATTAGGCACAGGCAGGCTGCTGGCTGTGATCAATCGAACAGTTGCCCCTAAGTCGCGGGCCGCTTCTGCCAGGCGATACCCCATCTTTCCGGATGAATCATTGGTGATGTACCGGACAGGGTCAATGCGTTCTTTCGTCCCTCCTGCTGTAACGGTGACACGTTTTCCGCTCAATGGTCCTGAAACTTGCTCCTGTTTCAGCCAACCTGTCAATTCTTTAACGATTCTTTCTTTTTCAGGAAAGCGTCCTTTCCCTTCGTATCCTTCTGCCAGAAAACCTGTATCAGGGTTCATGATGTAAGCTCCTCGTTCTTTTAGAAGAGCAAGATTATTCGTTGTCGCCGGATGCTCGTACATGTTCTTGTTCATCGCCGGGACGACAAAAATAGGTGCTGTCGTAGCAAGGAGTGCCGATGTTACAAAATTATCTGCCAATCCATTGGCTAGTTTCGCAATTGTATTGGCAGTCGCCGGGGCAATGACAGCTGCGTCCGCCCAGTCCGCCAAATGAATATGATTAACCACTTCCGGCTCCGTTTCTTCGAACGTATTCGTCATGACGGCGTTTTTTGTAAGTATTTGAAAGGTCAAAGGAGAGACAAATTGAGCCGCAGATTTCGTCATGGCCACTTTGACTTCTGCGCCTTCTTTTATGAAGGAGCGTGCCAAGTCCGCCGCTTTGTAGACTGCGATGCCTCCTGTTACGTATAAAGCAATTTTTTTCCCATCTAGCATGTGTCCGCACCTCTTCTTATCCATTTCTTCCATTTTAAACGATAGCCCAACTAAACCAAAGAGCAAAATGCCGATATCGAAAAAAAGTGTTTCAAGCTGAGATGCTTTGAAACACTTTTCTATCTAAATTCAATTTGTATTAATCGGTTTTTAGATGATGGTCTGGGAGTCGATTACGATATCTCCCGATTCGATTTCTTCCAAGGCTCTCCCTACATTTGTATGAGATTTGTACTCAGACAACATTGGTGTAGCTCCGTCATGCAATTCATGCGCACGTTTGCTTGCCAAAATCACTAAAGAATACTTAGAATCAATTTTCTCCAACAAACGGTCTTGCGAAGGATACAACATCATATTATTCCAGCTCCTTTATTATTTTTTTATACGTATTCAAGTTGCGGGAAACTTTCAAGTGCTCGCTTTCAATGATGTTCCGTATTTTTCGCGCAGCGTTTTCTACTGTATCGTTTTGAACAACATAGTCGTAATACTCAATTAACTTGAGTTCTTCCACTGCTTTTTCCATCCGCTCTTCGATCACATCCATTGAATCCGTGCCTCGTCCGATGATACGGGATTTAAGTTCATCCAAATCGGGCGGTGCCAAGAAAATGAAGATTCCTTCCGGCATCCTCTTCCTTACTTTCAATGCTCCTTGGACTTCAATTTCCAAAAAGACATCTTTCCCATTATTTAATGTTTGATTGACGTATTCCAACGGTGTTCCGTAGTAGTTTCCTACATACTCTGCGTATTCAAGCAAACCGCCCGTTTCAATCAAAGCTTCGAATTCTTCCCTGGTTCGGAAAAAGTAGTCCACGCCTTCTCTTTCGCCGGTTCGCTTTTTACGAGTCGTCATCGAAACAGAATAGTCAAAATCGTTTTTGTACTTGTCAAAAATTGCTTTTCGGACTGTTCCTTTGCCAACCCCTGAAGGACCTGATAGAACAATCAATAAACCACGTTCACCCATTCGTATTACCCTTCCTGTCACAGTTAAAGAATTGTTTAGTCTAAATCTCACTTATTTTTTAGTGTATCATATTTAGAAAGTCTTTGCTTGATATTTTTAAATACCATAGATACAAACTCAACAAAAAAGGAAGCGGACGTAGTTGAATCAGAATTCGATTGGGCAAAGACAGACACCGACTCGGTTCCTCCTCCAAAATAATAGAAAAGTGAGCAGCCATTCTCTTGTCAGATATAAAAGGGACTTTCTCTTTGTAATGGTTCATCCACTCTGTCCCTGACATTGGAAAATCTTCCGGAACAATTTGGTCCATTGCCTGTGTAAAGTCTTCTTTCTCAAAGTAGGCCGCTTTTTGTCTGATTTTCTCTTTCAAACCGTCCATTTCGTATACTTCTGTAGGCGGTACCCAAAACACCTTGCCCACGACTTCAGCCAGTACCAAAAACAGTTCTTCACTTCGAATCCGCTTTCCCCAAGCACTTCTTAGTGCGTTTAACCAGATGAACTGTTGTTTTCGGTCGGTTAACAACGGAGACAACTCGGGAAAATGGGTGCCTTCTACGAGTTCTTTCATGAAACGATCGAACATCCGCGCTTCTTTCTTTAAGCTGCGTGCATGAATAGTGTACCAGTTTCCGGCATAGCGGCCAAAAACTTTCATTGTTTCCAAATAACCTAGAGAAATATTTGTTTCCGTCCTTTTTTCATGGAAATAGAGGATGTCTCCCAACTCCCAATTCGTTTTAATGACATGGACTTT
This sequence comes from Atopococcus tabaci DSM 17538, assembly GCF_000429585.1. Lineage (GTDB taxonomy): Bacteria > Bacillota > Bacilli > Lactobacillales > Carnobacteriaceae_A > Atopococcus > Atopococcus tabaci. Next base: position 982 of record NZ_AUCD01000001.1, on the reverse strand, counting down.
TTTATGTTTCAGTTCCGGGGCCGGCTTCACTCGCGCAAATTCTAAAATATTGACGAGGACGATTTCATCCGCTTGTTTCTCCAACGCCAAATCAATTGGGAGATTGTTCTTGTAGCCTCCATCGATATAAGGAGTGTCACCGATGTATGTTTTTTCCATCACGGGATACAAAGAAGCACTGGCCATCAAATAAAGCGGCAATTCTCCCGGCGGTATATCCTGCAGATAAAAAGGCACAGCTTCCCCTGTTTCATAATCAGTCACGGTTAGCCCAAATTCTATCCCTTTGTTACGAATGGTCTCTTCGTCATTAACATACTTATCAATCATCTCAAACAACGGCGTCGCTGAAATCCCCTTACTCTTAAGCGCATCGAACAAGAAGCGGAATAGCGTTTTTTGATACGTACGAAAGTTATCTACCTTTAAAGGAAATTCATAATCTAACACATCACCGGCTTCTATTTGTTTCCATAATCGTTCGGCCTTGTCATAATCACCTTGCAAGTACAGCGCGCCATTTAAAGCACCGACAGAAGTGCCTGCAACAATGTCAGGTTCATAATGCAACTCATCCAAAGCTTTCCACACACCGATTTCAAAGGCTCCTCTTGCTCCACCGCCACTGAATACAACAGCTTTTTTTCTACCGGACCCGGATGAAGGCACTGTTTCTTGTTGCGTCAAATTCTTATCCCCCTTCCTGATTCTAGTTTAATTCTTTCGTTTGTCAAATTAAGCTAGAAATAATTTAAACCTGATACATTCTCCAGAAAGACCTCCAATGGGGTCTTATAGTTTAAAGATTTTCTAGGTATTTTATTCCTTCGGATTGCGACAGAAGAAATAAATTGTTGATCGACTTCGTTGAAGTCCATTTGTTTAGGTAACCCATCTTTACGTAAGAGACCGTTTGAATGTTCATTTAGTCCGCGTTGAGAGGGACAGCCTGGATCCGCAAAGAAAATAGAAATATCTTGTT